>JAFDHR010000558.1 GCA_019308645.1 Deltaproteobacteria bacterium | reverse complement strand
CATTTTAAAATGGGCAAGTAGGTCTGGGTTTTGATTAAGTATGCATTGGCCATATTTGTAAATCTGAGCAAGGATATCTTCGCCAGCAGAATTCATAATAACCAGATGCAAGTCCTTGCGGAGGATACGGCTCAGCTCGATGGTGTATTGTCTTATGAGCTCATTTTGATGAGAGATATTATCTTGATCGATGAGAATGGCCAAATCAATGTCGCTGCCCATTTGCTGCCGGCCCTTGGCATAGGAACCAAAAATGTAAACAGCTATCACTTCGCTCTGGTCAATAAAATAAAGAGATATTTTTTCAATAAGTTTGGATTCCATCTTTTATTTCCTTTATCGCCGATAAGTTTGGATTCCATCTTTTATTTCCTTTATCGCCGCTTCATATTCCTCAATGCCACCACTTACATTTTTCTCTTTGAGCAAAATATCCACAAAATCATTTACTTTCCCAAGTAAATCAGGCAGAAGCTGATTTTTTGTATAAGGTAAGCTATCGACTAATTTGGCCATTTCTCAAACATCCTTTTGAAAAGATAGTATCATAGAAGTTGTTCAAAGTGAAGAATATCCTCAAGGCTGATCATGGATTCATTAAGTTTTTAGCAAATTTACTCAGGCTCTTAAAGTTGGAAGAACTCCAGAAAGTAAGTCAGGTGACCTGATGATTAGAAGCGAAAGCAGAATACGAGGGAAGCGCTCTTTCTGTCAATCACAATCATTGGTGTAACAGTAGCGCTTTCATTGAAAACCCTGTAGGTGTTTAAGAGTGTCTTTACTGTAATCAGGGACAGTAACGCCCCCTTGCTGAGGCCGGTTTCTTCTCGGATAAGGTTTGGATCATACATGTCATTATCTGGATGGATATAGTTTCCCAGCAGGGTATAGAGGAAAAAATCTGCACAACTAAAAAACATCAGAGCCTTGTTATACGTGGTTGGATTGTAACGATAAGACTCTAATGCATATTCAAATGTGAAGCCTGCCATCCGATCACCACCAACCGCATAGGGCAATTTCGATTCCTTGGGAATGTCTTGGTATGTAGAAAGACCCGGATACAGTCTGCCATCTTTTTTTGTGAAGAAACTCATTTTAGGAGAATCAGCCCCGACCTCTTCAGCCACTACCTGATGTCCTATTTCATGCAAACTCAGATGAGTCATGTACGCTGCACCAATAGCAGCGGCATCCCCAGAGCCAAAGGCAGACGCAGCTGGAGGAGGAAGCACGAAGAGCACGGATAATGCGAAACCTGCCACCATGGTTGTAGACCTGAGAATTCTCTTCATAGCCACCTCCTATCAAGGGTTGAATTGAACTTTGGTTTTGCTTCAGCCATTGGAATTGCAATAAGGGTGCCGCAAGGGATATGATTAATTTATGCTGTAAATCCAGATAGTTGAAGGATTTCTCAGGAGTGTTTCACGTGGGAGGCAATGGCAAAATTTGCTCGATAATAGATTCCTTGGGAAAATTTTGCCGACACATTATCCGGTGTAATAATCCAGTTCATTTCATATTTAACTCATGTGTTTTTATTGATGGGAAGTCAGGGGAGATGATTTTTGGGTAAACGGATCTGTTTAACAGAATATTTATTCATTAGCTCCTCACTATTTGACATATCCGTGTGAATTTACTATGAGCTATCTCGACCTGGTGATGTGGTATAAAGAAACAGGTGAGATATTTAAATAGATGCAAAAGGGTTCTAATTGAGGCGACCTGGTGATGTGGTATAAAGAAACAGGTGAGATATTTAAATAGATGCAAAAGGGTTCTAATTGAGGATCAAAGAGCAATTATATGGGAGGAACTATGATTGTCAGAAATATTAAAGATAAAAAGGTTATGGATACCACGTATCTGGCCCACGGTGGTGCCATAGCGCAGATGATACTGGATCGAAGGACATTGAAAGAGATAGGATTCCTGGCTACTGCAAGGCTTGCGCCTGGAAGAAGGATTGAGACCCATGTTGATCCCATGGAAGAGATTTATTTTATCATGGATGGTGAGGGAGAGATGAGTGTGGATGATGAAATACGGCATGTGGTGCCGGGAGATGCTATATGGATTCCAACTGGTTCAAGCCATGGCCTTGGTAACACAGGAAATGAAGATTTAGTAATCTTGGTTGTTGCATCACCAGCATGGTAGCATTATCAAAGCTCGACAAAAGATATTTAGTAACTTAGGTTCAAATTTCAACGTTCCGGGTTCACGCCTGCCGGATGGCGGGCAGGCCTGAACCCGTGAACGGTTACAATAATAATTAAAAGGAGGATGTCTGGAATGAGTGATGAAGCAATAAGAAAAAGAACAAAGGAAACAGCAAACAAACTTTTTGGTAAAGGCATTAGGCTGAGTCCACCTTATCTGATGTGGAGGGAATTCGACAAAGATCTGGCCAACGATTTCTCAAAATTTATAACAGGTAATCTCTATTCCCGGACTGTCCTTACCCTGCCCGAAAGACAAATGGCTGCCTGTGCTATGCTGGCAGCAATCCGTGCTGGGGATGAATTAAAACTCCATGTAAATGCAGCACTAAATGTTGGTTGTGAGCCAAAAAAACTCACAGAAATCTTTTTCCAGGTTGCTACCTATGTTGGTATGCCTGCGGTTAATGAAGCGCTTGAAATTTATAGGGAGGTTCTCAAAGAAAGGGATGAATGGCCGATTGAAGAATGAAACTTTTTTAGGGGGCCCCTCTTTTTCATGAGAAAAAAATGAGATTTTCAGGCTACTGGTTTAATCTGATCAAATTTAGAGATTATCACTTTATCCAGGGTAACATCGCGGATGACGTTTCCGAGACCGGCATCAATAGAAATATCGCAACCCTTGTGGATGAAATAACAACTGACGAGATTAAAGGCATCTGCCCTGAAATCATGGGGTATCCGATTGATGAATCAGAAGAAGGGTTTTTAGTAACATATCTTTCTGCTCAGAGCGAAAGGGAGGTGGAACTCATTATCCCTGAGAGAAACCTTGCCAGATCAGTAGAATGGGGCAGATTTGATTCAGCTATAGAATTTAGCAAATATGAAACCTTCATTTATCCAGCCATTGTAGAGGTGCTCGAAGGCATTGAATTCCATAGGTTTCTGGATGTGGGATGTGGTTCCGGAAATCTTATTGAAGTAATCACCGATCGTTTTCCCAATGTGAAGTACTGCGGGATTGATAGTAATAGTAAAAACATCGAGGGCGCCAAGGAGAGAAAGTTATCAAACATCTTTCTTGGAGATTGTGAGAGGATAGATGACATTCTGCCTGATACTCTTTTTTTTGACATGATACTATTCTGTGGTTTACTGAATGTACAGGTTACTGATAAAGAGAAGGCAGACAAAATATTGAATAAGACGATACAAAGACTCAAAAGCGGGGGGCATATCATTATTACTGGTTATAGCCCGTGCCACTTTACCGCAGAAGATCTTGCCAAAAAAGGAATTCAGGTTCTTCGAAAAAGTATCCCCAAAAACATCTTTAAAGCTTATATGGGCTATTATATACGGCAGCTTTACCTTGGAAGAAAACAATGATTCACAATTTCTCACAAATCACCATGAACTGCATGGCATCAGAAAAGTTATGTTATCACGAGAGTCTACTTTCCGTTGAGTAGAAAGGAATCCTTACTAATGCTCTATAGCCCATCATTTATCACCATGGC
>JAFDHR010000099.1 GCA_019308645.1 Deltaproteobacteria bacterium | reverse complement strand
GATTGTCAATGTCTATGCGGGCTTTGCTGGTTGAGCCGCACATTCTCTTTGCCAGAATGGAAAGCTGAAAATACTTATTGGCTTGCGTCTGATCCCATATTTTTCTGCCTTATTGGATCTACTGGCTTCAGTAATAGTAATAGCAGAAGCCCCGAAGCACTCATCAACGTACAGAGCCAGAATGCCAAACCATATCCAGCGGTGACGTCAAAAATGTATCCAGCCAGAATTGGACCAATAGCACCGCCAATAGTACCACTGAAGGCAACGATGCCAAAGAGGACGCCATGAGCATTTAATCCGAAAAATTCGGCAACGATGGGTGACATAGTAGTGAAATATCCACCATGGGCAATGCCGTAAATCACGGCAAAAACATAGAGCATCCACAGCTCTTTGGCCATTTGCAACCACAAAAGCCCGGCGATGAGCAGGATAAAGCATAAAATCATTGCCTTTTTGCTACCGATTCGATCAATGGCAATCCCGGTGATAAACCGACCTACCATGCTCACCCCGCCAATAGTAGAAAGAACAGTTGCAGCTCTGGTTGCGGAAGCCCGTATATCCTGGGCATGGGGGACAATGTGCACCATGATAGTCATGAAGCAAAAGACGATGGCCAGATTAACTGCGCAAATTGTCCAGAATTGCCTCGTACGGACTGTCTCGCCGAGGGAAAAACCATCACCCGCTAAACCTGGTTTATCCCCTGACACATCATTCTCACAATCCGGCAATGGAGAAATCTTGTTCGGGTCACGTCTGAGCAATTGAGCGATAGCAACAAGCGATAAGAGCACTCCCGCACCAATAATGATGTATGAAGTCCGCCAGCCGTAGCTCGTGATAAGCATACTTGCCACAAGGGGCATGATAAATTGGCCTGCGCCAGTACCGATTTTAACAATACCGGTCATGGTTCCCCTTTTTTTTACAAACCACCGTGCTGTAGTGCTTAAGGCCAGCACATCAACGGAACTTAAGCCGATGCCGATAATGATGCCATAGAACAGATAAAGCTGCCAGATAGCACCAAGCCTGGACATGAGCAAATGGCCCAGCCCGAACAAGAAGCCGGTGACAGCCATTATATTCCTTGGTCCTATTTTATCGTTTAGCCTGCCCACAAAGATGCCGAACAGACCCATAAGAAAAAAAGCTATCGAAGAGGCGCCGGAGATAGCCGCCCGTGACCATCCGAATTCAGATGCTAACGAGTTAAAAAATACCCCATAGGATACATACGTACCGACACCTATCGCCTGTATGCCAAAACAGGCAGCGACAATGACATAACCATAAGAATAGTTATTTTTATTTAGTTTATCCATACGTAACAGTCCTGAATCAAAATAACTCTATTATACAAAACATCGGATCCTGCCTTGTTGTTAGGATTTCCAGAACCAAAGATCATTATATATTTGCTAAACTGAAATTATGAATCTCTTTCATCTCAATTCCACATATTGCTCCTCTTGCCATGTGAGATACACATATATGATAGGCCATCATAAATAGAAATATCAACAGTGTTATTAAGGTATTTGTAAAGAAGGCTTCTTGCAGAACCGATAGAATTTCTAAAAACTCATTCTTTAAGGCTTGTTGCAATACCATAATTTTAGATGTTAAATCTGATATTCAGGATGTTTCCATCCCGAACAATATAATCTTTTCCCTCCAGCCTTAGCAAACCCTTTTTGCCTACCCCCTTTTCAGACCCGCATTCAATGAGAGCCTCATAGGAGAAGCATTCGGCCCTGATGAAACCTCGGGCGAGATCAGTATGAATGGTACCGGCTGCAGCTACAGCAGGCTCGCCCTGATGAAGGCTCCATGCACGAACCTCATCGGAACCCACCGTGAAAAAACTTATATAGCCCAAGACTTCATAAGCGGCATGGCATAATCGATCCCTCGCGGATTCCTGGATGCCCATGTCCGCCATAAAAAAATCTATACTCTCCTGATCATCTAACTGGGATAATTCCATCTCAAATTTACCCGCAAATTCTATGACCCTGTGGTTTGTTCCGATCTTCTCTAATAGGTCATTGTCTTTTCCAAAATTTGTTTCCTCAGAGTTCAGGATAACAATAGTGGGTTTTTGTGTGAGAAACTGAAATCCGCGTAACATCTTTTCATGATCACCATCCAGTTTTAGTTCCCGGATGGGCTGATTGTTGCTCAGATGTTCTATAATTACACGGAGTACCTTCTCTTCTGTTTCAAGGAGGCTGGTTTTTTTACCCTGCTGATAGGTCTTTTTTATCCGTTCCAGTCGATTCTCAGCAATAAGTAGATCAGAAATCAATAATTCTTCATCGATTTTCGCAATATCCCTCAGAGGCGTGGAAATTCCTGCCGTATCGTTGTCGAAATGACGCACCACAATAGCCAGTGCATCTGTATTTTTTATCAACCCCATAGAAGAGTTGGAAAAGAGTCCCTCCTTGGCAGAGCCTTCGGTCAGTCCTATAAAATCAATCAGCTCAATAACTGCATAGGTGGTTTTTTTAGGTATATACATGTCAGAAAGGATAGCCACACGACTGTCCTCGACCTTCATCATCGCCCTGTTGGGCTCTGATTTGGCGTTAACATACTCTGTAATCTGAGCCTGAGTCCTTGTCATTGCATTAAAGATGGTTGTTTTTCCCGAGTTCGCTAATCCGATAAGCCCTATATTCATACTTCTTCCTTCCTCTCTTTTTTTGTATGGTGTACCATCATCATTCCTTTATCTCTTTCGTATCATTTCAGTGGTCATGCCGAAAATCTAACACCAAGAAATCAATCTTCCTGTGTGTGGCACCTTACGGAGGTGTGACATCCACGCAAGATGTAAAGGAAACTTCAGATCCCGCAAAAAAAGCCACCCGCAACACTTCCCGGGGTGGCCTGATCGTATCGGTTCCTCAGGTAAAATGGTTCCAATGAAACGAAGGATTAAACTGACCATTCTCCAAGTAACCATTTTGTTCTTGCTTGTCAATAGTCAGCTCTGATCTTAGGGTTTTGACCATCATTACCGCATACAAATACTGTAGCCGTTCACAGGTTCAAAGGTTCAAGGTTCAAGGTTACGTTCTTGTCCCCGGACTCCATTTTGGAGGCGTATTTATGTGAGAAACGCCCGGCTTCGTCATTCCCAATCTGAAAGTTGGCGGCGTATTGGTAAATATCTGGTAAAACCAGCATTTTTTACGAGGACTTCGGGTCTTCAATTTTGTCCTTGTCCCTAACCCTGAACGTTGAACCCGGAACCTGTGAACGCTTACCAAATACTAAATGGGGTCAGCACTCGATATGAGTCTTTACGTAAATGAAGGCTATAATGTATTACTTGATCTCTTTGTGCAGGGAGGGGAGGGGGTGTTTAGTTAATGGTTACGATTTGTTTCCGAATTCCTTCTCTTTTTTTCTCAGGTATGTAGTAATTTCATCCAGCATTTCATTTGCCCATTTTACTGCTGTTTCGGTATCCTTTGGTTTTTCTCCCTCGATTCTGAAACGTCCTTCCGCACCATAAAAACTTTTAACATGTATACAGCCACTCAGAAAAAGTAATCGTCCCAAAACCTATGAGTTTAAATAAATCATCTGCCAGATTCTATTCAATGAGATTGATTTTTGATTATTCTATCATACACATCTTAAGGCAAGGTATTATCATAGCAGGATCAAGTTTTATATATCGCCATTACGATGTGATGCTACCCCTCTTCAATTACCAATTATAAGTTGTGTCAAAAACAATGTTCCAGTTTACTTTTAGTGGTAATTTTGTAATAATATTAGGAGAAAAGGTTGTTTGACAAACGTTTAAAAATAATTTATCTACTAATCCTGATTTTTAAAGGATATCATAACAACTTGTGTGAGCCTGGGAATAGGTCTTGAAATCATTGTCAAGATTAATATAATAATTGACCAGAGGTAAGTAAAAAATCGTATTGTAATATCTGACTTTTTTTAAAATTGTGCCCTCGTTTTTTTATTTGGTGAATATTATGGCTACAGATGAGAAAAGAACAGACCAAAGACTCGCATCGTCTAACCTTTTATCGTACATTTGTCTTGATGAAAACAACCATGAAATGATGCAAGGAATGGGAAGGACTTTAAATGTAAGTGATGGTGGAATCCTTCTCGAAACACATGTTCCTATTGATCCGCATCATATTGTGTCTGTGACTATGGCCCTCGAAGATGATCTTATGGATTTCAAGGGAAGGATTGCCTTTTCCAGGAAACGAGAGGATGGAAAATTTGAATCTGGAATTGAGTTCATCGAAATGGATGAAGAGAAGCAGAGATTTTATAGACAATATATACGTATTTTCAGGGGACAAGAAAATATAAAATAATATGAAGGATTTGATCTACAATATCAAAGAATGTTCGGTGAGGGAATTCAATGTCTGATAAGGAACGAATAAAATCCTTGATAAAAGAGGCGGCACTTTACCAAAAACAGGGCCTCTTTGGAGAATCTAAAGAAAAATACGAGGAGGTCCTCACATTCATTCAACAGGATGAAAGATATGTAAAGGACAAAAAACTAATAGACGCTGTTAAAGGTAAAATCCGAATTGTGGCAGATAATCTGGATGAGATTGATAAGGCCACAGAGACCCCCGCGCAGCCGCAAGAGGTACAGGATCTTATCAGCCGATTATTTTCATCTTCGAAAGATAAGGATATGGCTGCAATCGAAGGAGCTGTTGCCCTTGCCAGGTTTGGTCAATACGAGAAAGCGTTAGAAAAATTTCAACAACTAATAGAGGAAGGGAAAATGGCTCTTGTGGCAGCCAAGAACAGCCTCATGTGTCACATAGCAATCTCTTCACCAGATGTGGCTATCTCTCAATTCGAACAATGGGTGTCTCGAGATGTATTCTCCAGAAGTGAACTAAAATACATACGAACATTTCTTGAGAATATCTTAGTAAAGCAGGGCATCAAACTTGATCTTCCACTCGTGGATGAAGCGCCTGATGGAGAAGGTGAATCTGAGGAAGGCGAAGTAGACATCATCGATATCTCTTCAGTGAACATGCAATTAGCCAATGGCCCTCGCAAGGGTGAAACGGTGGAGTTTGAAGTCACCTTTCAGTTCGGTAATAAAATTAGTACTATTATTCCAGCTCGGCAGAAAGATTTGGCAGATGCCTTCAAGACTGGACTCCGACTCTCACAGATGCAGTGTTTTTCCCCTATAGCTATATTCAACGCCAGAGGTATCGTTTCCGGACTGAGAATAATAACGTCCGGTCCGAAGCGTGGGGATTATTCGTTAGATATCACAATAGAGGGTGTCTAGTAGTGCGCTTCGCTAAAATATTTACAGATATTAAAATTCAAATGCCAAAGCTCAAATGCCAAATGAATGTCAAAGCTCAAATTTCAAAATGCCTTACACCGATCAGTATTTTTGACATTTTTATAAGCCTTAGGCTTATGAAATTTAGATTTGATTTGAACTTTGGATTTTGACATTTGTCATTTTAATAATTAGATATGTATGTGTTTTAATGAAACGATATACTAGATGTCTTCATAAGGCAACTTCTTAACAAATGTGTCAAGTTTTAAAGACGCTCAATGTAAAATGATGAGCGGGTTGCGTAATAAGGTTATCGGCCCGCCCTGGAGCGACTTGGTGGAAAACGTCTGTTGTTGCTGTAATGCTACATAAGCGAAAGTTGGAAAAATCAGTCTCTCTTAGTCAGGTCTGGGCCAGGGTTGCGCAGCTCGAATCGGTTAATGTTTAATCCCGACATATCGGGAAAACCAGCAGCCTCTCGGCCCTGAGCCGTTCGGCCCAGAGCTCACAGCCGAAGGGCAGCTCGAGGCCGAAGGGCGCAATCCCGATATATCGGGATAGACAAAACCAATCCCGACCTTTCGGGACTTTGCCCCAAGCAATGGATATGATTCTTGTCAACTCGCCCGTCCTCCGCAGTAGCCTGCTACGGAGGGTGGATCGGTTTGAGGCGGAGCTTCGCTAGTCATTGAACTAAGAAGTCTATCGGTTTAGCTCACGTATTGGATACAAAGAAGGTGAATATTTTAGTCCTGATTTCACAAAAAAGGGTCCACGGAGGGTATTATAAGTTTTATGGCTGTCTTCAATCCGAAAGATAGAGTCATTGAATGTAAGGTTGTGTATTATGGCCCGGGGCGGAGTGGAAAGACCACCAATTTGGAATACATTTTCAAAGCGGGAAAAAAATATACGAATAGCGAGCTTGTTTCCATAAATACCAAGGGTGATCGTACCCTCTTCTTTGATTTTCTTCCCATAGGCTTGGGTAAAATTAGAGGTTGTGACGTCAGGGTTCAGCTTTACACGGTCCCTGGACAGGCAAAATATAGTTCCACCAGAAAACTGGTCCTAAAAAATGTAGACGGTGTAGTTTTTGTTGCAGATTCCCTTGAGGTTCAACGGAAAGAAAACCTTTTATCTCTAAAAGATCTGCAGCAAAACCTTGCAGAAAAAAACATAAGTATATTCAAAATTCCACTCGTCATTCAATATAACAAGCGAGATCTTGGCGCACAAGGTATTCCCATTATGCCGGTAGAAGTCATGGAGCGTGATCTAAACAGCAAGCTCAAGGTTCCCTTTTTTGAGGCAAATGCCTTGAAGGGGACAGGTGCATGGGATACTCTGAAGCAGTGCTTACTCCTTACATTACGTCATCTCCAAAAAGAGCTACAATGGACACAGTAGAGGTTTATCATGAGCGCTAAAGCGGCACTTGCAGGAAACTTGAGTTTTATTAGCCTGACAGATATCTTTCAACTACTTGGTGGGAACAATAACACTGGGATAATGCACATTACGAGTCAATATGTCCCAAATCCCGGGCTCATATATTTTCTCAATGGAGATCCTATCAATGCTACGAGCGGTCCTTTGAGTGGTTTAGATGCTGTTTATGCCCTGTTTGGATGGATTGAAGGGGAATTCGAATTTTATGAAGAGGAGATTCAAATTGGACGTGTGATTAAAAAGAACAGAATGGAGATACTGCTCGATGCCATGAGGATGATTGACGACGGATTGATCAAAAAGGTGGGACCGCCCTCTTTTGATGAGGACGTTTCCGTAGAAAGCAGTAAAACCGAATCCGGGAAAAAGGGGGCTCCCCAACTCATTAAAGGCCCATTAGTGGATTACTCGCATGTCCTTGATCAAGAAGAATACCATGTCGGACAGAAAATTGCCTCAGCAGGGGGTCATGGCAAATGGATTTGGATTATATTGAATGGATCAGTAAGTGTAAGCAGGGAAACAGCAAATGGCCCTATGAACATAGCCAACCTTGGAGAGGGATGCTTTCTTGGTGGTTTTACCGTTTTGCCAGTCACAGAATATAGCCGAAGTGTTACCATAACTGCTTTAGAGGATGTTCAATTGGGCTTAATGGATACCGAGTTTCTCTATCGAGATTTCATGTCCCTATCACCCGATTTCAAAAGAATTCTTCTCAGCCTGGATGGTAGACTAAGAAAAATTACGGATAGGGCTGTAGAGTTGTTTAGGAAAGAGGACAGGATGAAGGGATTAACCAAAAATAAGAAGGTGATTATAGAAAAGGGTTCTTCAAAACAAGAGTCATTTGTCATAATAGAGGGTGAGACATACGTGGTTGGACAAACCCAGAAAGGGTATCTGCCGCTATTGACTCTTGAAAAAGATGAATTTTTTGGGTATATGCCGTTCATGGATATGGGCCATGAACCTCAGTCTGCCTTGGTTTTAGACGGAGAGCCTCCAAAAAGAGTACGAGCATCTTTCAGGGACATTTAGAAATATGATTTATCATGCATGCATGTGCATTTTTAGGACGACGAAACTGGCTTATCACCTGTATGAGGTGAAATAGCTACACTTCATGTTACCCCGAAGAATTGAGTTTCAAACATCAACTTCACATCACACAACGAATCTCATAAACTGGTAGTGATGCGAGACTATTGATGCTTGTAACTTCTTTCACCATTCAATCTTTGATGGCTTCGTAGAAAGTCCCATTTCCCCTCCCCTGTTGGGCTGACTTTTACCCATACGTAAGACCGTTGCTTATGGGCTAGCCCTCGTGTTCTGTAATGATTTAGACATAGCAAATCCCATGGCGATATCTTGTAGGCGCTGAAGCCCCC
>JAFDHR010000098.1 GCA_019308645.1 Deltaproteobacteria bacterium | reverse complement strand
CCTATCATAGTGTAACGAACCTGTTTTCTTATGTACAAGGCCTCAATAAGAGAGGCTGGCTCTTTCCCTTTTTAAATTTGCTCTCTTTACCGTCCCAAACCCCCTTGACACCGATTTGCCTATCCCCCAGTAATCAGGAATTTCAAAATTCACGGAGAAGGCGCCGAGGAATCCAAGCATGGGATTGCCTTTCAATTTCGTCGGTACTTCTTTAAGCTTGATTATTTTTATTTCAATTGGCGCCGGAACCGTATATCCAAGGCTTTCGGACATGGACAGAAGAACCCTTGCTAAATTATTGTACAAGCAGGATCAAGTTCATTTTCTAATAGATGAGCCATACCCGTTTCCTTTGAGTAATCTTCGATATTTAAAAGCCTCCAAAGCCATGGGTTTATCTGTTCAGCCACTTGCACCGTCGTTTTCCGCGGTACAGAGACAGTATATTGCCTAAGCAACGCCATAAAACGTTTTCGTTGTAAAAAGTCAAGGCTCTTAAGAAAATCTCGATTGAGGTAGCAACTGAGTAATTGTTCTGGCCCATTGGGCGCAAATTCTTCAAGAAGTTGGTGCATGGCAGGACTTAGCTCCATGTTTGCCCATGACACAAAGATTTCCTCTCGCTGCCCTCCGCTATCGAACGGTTCCAGCCCTGCTAACTCTGACCATCGGCCATATGCGGCCAGTTCAAACTTGGCAAGGCATGCTTCATTTCTGTTTTCTTGCCAACAACGCTGGAAATAGACATTCAAAAGATGTCCCATATCCTCTTCACTAATGTGTGGATGCTCCTTCACCAGACGATCTGTCTGGCGGAGCGCTGTTGCATTCCGATACACATAACGCCGGACATCAACTCCATTTTCTCTAATAAAGGAGAAGACAGTTACTGTCGCTCGTTTGCCTTCCCCGTGTCTATTGACACGACCGGCAACCTGGGCAATGGATGGAAAGACTGGTAAAGCACGCAGCACTCTTCTGAAGCTAAGATCAACACCTGCTTCCAGAATTTGGGTACAAACCGCTACCGTCGGTGTGCCAGACTTCAGTTCCTCTCGTATACTCCTTATAGTCTCAGCTTTGTGCCCTGAAAGCATCATTCCTGTCAAGCAATGTAAGTGTTGGATGTTATTGCATTCTCTCAGGAGACGGTAAACTTGCGCTGCGTCTGCTACTGTGTTTAGAACAACAGCAATGCTATTGCCTGTTTTGCATAGGCGGCAAACATTATTAGCAACCTCACCTGCTGTAAGCGGTTGACTTGCATAGTCAAGGGCGAAGCGGTTTCCCCATTCAACTTGAGACGGAGCAAGAGCGACCGCATTTTGCCCTAGACCGACACGCAGCGGCGGCAAGGTTGCTGTGGCAAACACCACTTGCCATTTCCAATTGCTGCTATTGGCTGCCAGGGCTCGTAAAAAGACATTCCAAACTCCGGTATCGACAATTTGCGGCTCATCGATGATTATAAAAGCTCGGGCCAAAGCATCTATGCGGAGGCACTCCTGTGCTCTGTATGGGAATAAAGCCCGGAAAAATTGGTTAAAAGTAGTTGCCAGTAAAGGAGCCTGCCAGGTATCCAAAACATCTACATCTTCATCGTCTGCTAACTCAGCGAGACTAAGATGATGGTGCTGAAACACTTCCAGGCTGGTGGCTTGTTTTATTTCCAGAGCCGATTGAGACAGAATAGATAAGTAAGGTGCGACATAGATTACACGCTGGCACCGCCCGTTAAGGCATGCCTCAAGCGCAACGCGAAGACTGGTCAGTGTTTTGCCATAACCAGTTGGAAGCAACAATGTAAAAAATGTAGCGTCAGCATTTTCTCTATATCTTTCTAATGCTTTCTTTTGAACCCTATGCCGACAATCTACTAATGCCGGGTTAGCGCCGTTTTTCAATGCATTTGCAGCTCGTTCATGGCAAGCGGACTCTAAGCTGGAAACGGCTTTTCCTGCATCTCCGGCGTCTAAATAGTTTCTTTCGAACTTACCAACATGGTAACGGTCGGCGCAAACCAATTGGGAAGCTGCTTTAGGCAGACGTAATGCCAGAGTTGAAAAATCTTCCCTATCCGATTGGTGCCGCACCCTTTCTCGCAGCACCGAATCGCGGCCAAAACGCACACGGCGTTCCCAAGTTTCGGAAAAGGTTTCCAACCAACCACAAAATTGTTTCTCATTCGCACGTAACTCGGGGAAATAGCTTGAAATAAGAAGAAATAAGCCCTTAGTATCACAACCTTTCAGCAATTTCTCAATTTCTCCCATATATGAGCGCATCTCCCAGGGAGGGAGAACATCCAAGTCATCAAGTCTGCTATGGTGGTTATAAATGGTCCGCGTCCACTCTAAAGCCATATCTCGAAGCCATTCCTTCTCTGATTGACTTTCGGTCCAGAGTGAAATTAGTTGGTCCGCACAGAAGGCAAAGAGCGCTGCGCCAAGAGGCGCATGTGCAGGTCCCTTTTTAAGTTGTCCAAGGATATACTTCTGCCATTGGACGTGACATTTGGCCGCGTCATGAAGCAAACCTGCGAGAAAGGCGAGTCGTTCTTCAGCAGTACCATTTGCAGAGCCACAATCCACAGCCACTGCCTCTAAGTGCTCTCTCAATGGAAATCGCAACATTTCGTCCGGCGGACGTGCAACGCACTGGTCAAACGGCACTACCATAAGCATACTCTTCCTTCGTTTGGTATCTGATAAAAATGCCAGAATGTGTCAGCTTTTTGAGTTGTCGGGAGAAACCTTAGCGCTCTACCATTGACCTCGTATAGAAGACTTACCGTTCCCTGAAATCGGCGGTCACCCAAATATTCCCATAGAACCCCGCCTACTCTTGCGTATTCTTCGTCATATTGAATCAATAAACGCTTAACTGCCGCCGAAGGCACTACAGACACACATGTTAATGGCTCATTTTTGTTCAACTCCTCTGATTCAACCGAAGGTAGAGTGTCTATCCATTTTGGAAAAGTCAGGCAAAATGCGCTACCCAGATAAGTATGGTAATGGCTTTGTCCGTTACACAGGCGTTGGCCGAGCTCATCACTCAATGGTCCTTTATAATAGACACGGTAATAAGGCTTCACAACCAATTCGATTGATGTCGGCCGGTGAAAACTCTTTTCGCTGCCACCTGATACCCAGGACTTTCCGTGCATGGACATTTCTTGGGCTACGGTTTTTACCGGTGAAAGCAAACGAAGGCCGCAACGGGCTTCAGGTGGCAGCATCTCAAGCCCCAATATCGAGGCCACCAGGCCCCGCAAAGCAGTGCGAGTCATGAAAGGATAAGTCGCTTGTGTGCCCATTGTATCCAGCCGGCGAAAATGGGCAATTTCGCCTTTAAGCTCAAACATGATCAGACTCATGAAATCACCTCAAAGATTCTAGTGCTATATGCCAGGCTTTGCCTTAAGATCTCCCTGAATTTGAAGTTGTGGTTCCACCCAAAGGTTGACATGATGGATTTTATCGGCATTCTCATCCAACCTTGTTGCAAGAGCAGTCACATCCAGCGTTATTTCCGAAAGTGATGTGGGAGGCTGGCTGCCAAGCCATGCTTCCCGGCCGGGATTTAACTTGATTCCTTCTTCAAGAAAGCCGAGCCGGAAGAAAGGGTCTTTATATTCGACATGGAGCAACAAAAGTGGCTGTTGAATGCCGCGTCCGCGAGCTTGACGGGCAAGAGTCCCTTTCCACAAAGCTTCAAGCAATATTTTCATATCTTTATCCGACATTTTGGTATCAGCAGCGATGGATGCATTAATAACCGCTGGCATGGCAAAGACTGCAAATGGAAGCGTGTAAGTCGTCCATATAGTGCCCTGCGTTGCACCGGTTTCTTCACCGGTTTCCTCTTTCACCTCAACATCTCTTGATGGCATAACAACTGTTCCCTGAACATACTTGGTATCAACGGGATGGAGAGAATGCGCCCAGCCAAACTGAACAGGACCGCATTGATTAAAGGCTTTGCCTCCAACGCTGAAGACCACACCGAAGATTCGTGCATCAAAGGCCACTCTTATTAGATCAGCCCGACCTGCCTTCTTGGGATCAGAGCCAGCACGTTCCAGCATTGCCTGGGCAAGCCGATCACGACCTAAAAGTTTGTTATCGTCCGTGAATTCCTTGCGAACAAATATTCCCATGGTTTTGTCGTTACCGCCATCTGGAAACCGCGCTTGAATGTAATCCCTCACATCACGTTTAATGCTCACATCCGACAGAGAGATGCGACCATCCTCTTCGCCAAAAATCCGACGGGCATCGCTGTCGCGCAATGGATCGCGGTTTGGGATACCGTCTTTGACACATTTTACAAATAGAATTTCACCGGTTTTTACATCTGTTGTGCCCATCTTTAGCTCCTTTCACACACATTAATTTTATTGAATTCATTAGGTTGCATTACCCTGTGCCTGGCCATTATTCCTATCTGACTTATCGTATCCTTGTAACGTGTAACCTGACCAGAAAGCAGCCATAAATGCATCTCGATTTGGCCGTATTTCTTCACGAAAGCGGTCAAATTCGGTCAAGGTCACACCGACTCGGCGGCGAAAATCATCGGATAGATGGATTTTTTCATACCGAGCTTCAACGTCAAAAATCTTTGACAACCCTCGCTTCCATAACACCTCAGGGGATAGATCGGTTCCAAAGGTTAACACACGATGCTTTAAAAAATCTTTACCCTCTTTACCGACTTTCGTAGCATACCAATACGATCGACCAAATTGGCGAATCAATGTGCCGCAGCCGAAGCCAATTTCCGCTGGTGACTGATAGCACAATGCATCTATCGACCCATCTTCTATGATCTTCAATAATTCTTTCCATGGTCGCATGGTCATGTCCAACCTCCTTTCATCTGAAAAGTTTTTGTCCTTTGAAGCCGCAGATTCTGCGGCAAGTTGCTTATGATACTCGGTGATAAATTCAAGAAAGGTGAGATAAAAAATAACTTCGTCATTGAGTTCGAAAATACTTGCTGGAAGACGGGCGACAAGGCTGCCCATCCTTCGAGCAGTGTTAGAAGTCGGACGAAGAATGTCGAGCCGTTTTCGTCTTAAGGCTGTCTCCAGTTGGTCCCAAAGGTAAGAACCGCCGTAGGCTCTGGTAAGCAAGAATGGAATTGAACGATACATGGTGCGGTAAAAAGCCGCCCGTTTTTCGGATACGTTGGGAAAAAGCACTTTCAAGAGGCCAATGCATATTTCAGCATTTTTCTGAGCAATCTTGCTAAGCTTGCGCAGGGTTGAAGGGATGATGTCTTGAATAAATGCACGGAGATGAATGTCCCCCCGACCAGGATTCCCATGAAAATAAACGAGAGTAAGACGAAAGTCGGTTTTATCAATATCCTCCGGCAAAAAGACATCGAAGCCGGTTACCGTATCTATGTATTTATCGAGAAATGGCCCCTCTTTGGGAGGCTTTCGCAGCATAGCCTGTATTTTTTGGGAAAAATCCTCTCGGAGTAATTCATCTTTCAGGCTTTCATCGTGTACGGGTAAAAGATAAGCTGAGCCCAATATAGTTGGCAAACTTGACTCACGTCCCGAGGTACGGTTACGTGCCTCACTATCGTTAACCGGTGAAAATATTTCACTAGTTATTATGGAATGTATCCTCTGGGTCAAACCTGAAAAGACCTTGCTACCCAAAGTTAAGGCCCGGTAGCATGATTCATCTAAAGCCACGCCCTCTACCCAGAGTGTTTTTTTTCCTCCCTGTGGAAGTGGACAGTTCCACTCGGGCAGTGCCCATGGCCAAGCTTTACAATAAGACGACACCACATCCCCCTTTTTGCCACAGATTGAACATGTGCCTACCTTTTTTCCAATGCTTGCTCCCTCCTCAAATTTAGCCGCCCAAACAGCTTTAAGAATCTTGTCAAAGTGAGGAACAATATATTGGCCATAGTGTTGGTTGTTTTGACCGATATCATAGGGGGAAGGATATTTACTGTAAGAATAGGGGCTGGAATCTCCATGCGTCTGGGCTAGGATAATAATCCCGAGGAGTTTTGAGCCTTTTTCGACAGGCAGTGATGACACCTGGGTATGAATAAGTTGGGCAATTTTCATTAGAGGTAGTGCTTCAGGATTTACATTATATGTTCTCTTCAGCCTACCATAAAGGAATTGGTAAACATGTTCTGGTGACTTTCGGAAACTGTAGGACTTTTTGCCTTCATCAAGATTTTCTTCTGCTCCTAAGTGCCGGTCGTAGCATGGATAAACTGGTATACCATAACTGCCTTGAGGATTGAGTGGCATTCCTCCGGTTGGCAAGACAAATGGAGTTCCTATAGCGCGTTTCACATCCGGTTTGAAATCAACTTTTGTTCTTTGCCCAGCCGCCACTTCTTCCTGTCCCCAGACTTGCATTGGCAGAACAGTAGGATCATCATTGCTGCCTTCTGGCGGAATTTCTACTATAAACACATGTCGGAAAAAGTTCTTAACCTTTTCATTATTGACATCTGAAATAAGCTCCAGGATATCGCGAGCATCCATTCCGCCTTCTAATAAAGGTTTTCCAAGTCTTATCAGATCTTCAATAATCATTTCGTATCTCCTCGATTGTGCGGAAATGTATTCATTCGTTCGAGAGTACCAAATCCCCGCGACACAGATTTGCCTAAGCCAATTTTATCAGGCAGCAAAAAATTGATCTGAAACGATCCAACAAATCCGCGCATCGGCACTCCTTTAAGTGAACACCTAACCTCTTGTAGTCCGCTACAATCAGCATTTAGCCGCAAATTGATAGTATAACCCAACGATTTCGAAAGAGATAGGCAGTTCCCCACTAATATTTTTTCCAAAAGTGTAAAACGCTTTTGTTGCATTTTTTCTGTGACATACCTGTGTTCGTTTTTCTGGTTGAGTGCCATCCATGGTGTAAGAAAACAGTAGTTAACAGGTTCTTTTGTTTCACCTAAGTCTTCTATCCTTTTGATTATTTTAGATTCGATTACAGGCAGGTTTTCGTTACCTATGGTTGTGTGATCAACCTTCAGCCATAATTTTGAAAGAAGTTCGCTTCCCTCAGCTATCCCCAAGAGTAAGGCTGTTTTCTGTAAAATTTTAAACTGTACGCGAGGATACTTATATAGCAACGAACCATCAGATTGATGATGGTGAAGCAGTGCTTCGTCTGCAAAAGCTCTTCCAAAAAAGCCGCGGAGTTGTGGCGATTCACCTGTATGCATTTCACGGCCCAAGCGAAGGTGATACTCGGTTACATCAATTTTAATCGATGAATTCATTCATATAGCCTTCGTTTTTAATATGGACGCTGGCATTTTGTGGGTGAAAGCCATTATATCATTTGTCATTCCCAGTATGCGGCAACCGTTTATAGTAATATTGTTTTTCTAAATAAACGGCCAACTTCCGACAAATATCCTTCAAATTAAGAGCATAACTTTGATTACGAACCGGCCTCGTTCTTTTTTTCAATGCTTTTATAGGAATTTAGAAATAAAGTTATTTGCAAATGAATTCCTATATGATTTCCCACAAACGGTCGGCCAAACAGTAAAAGCACAGGCACTCAAAATATAGTTGTTCAAGAAGCTTATTTCTCAATCCTGCCCACATCCTCAAGAATTCTCTCGCTCTTTTTCCGATCAATTTGAAAATTACCGACCAGATGAATAGAGTTGAGGCACAGGCTTTCTTCCTCTCGATTGAAGATAAATTTATTGCGGCTGTCATATGTGAAAAAGCAGGTTGAAACAGGGTTTTCACTGTTTAAAAGCGCGAACAGGTGGCCGTAGAATCCGTGATTATACCTCTGGCCGCTGCTGCCAAAGCCGCTCTGTTCATAATAGAAAATGCCCTCTTGATTTTTGCTGAAATAGTATTGCTGCCAGGGGGTTGCGTTAGACCATTTCCGCATAATCAAAAACTGGAACCTTGATTGTTCTCACCGG
>JAFDHR010000557.1 GCA_019308645.1 Deltaproteobacteria bacterium | reverse complement strand
CAGGGTTAAATTGTATGGATTAAATCATTTAGGACTTAAAAGAGAAGGATTCTCTCAAGAAGTAATAACTAACCTTAAAAAGGCCTATAAGATTATATGGCGCGATCATCATCTATTGAATGAAGCACTGGAAAGGGTCAAGAAAGAGATACCGCCTTTTAAGGAGTTACAGATGTTACTTGATTTTTTAGTGAGCTCAAAAAGGGGGGTTGTGAGGTAGGCAACAAGCAATTGAAAATGGAAAAAATTGGTCTTATAGCCGGAGGCGGGAAGTGCGGGAAGTTTCCTCTTTTGATAGCCGAATCAGCCAAGAGAAGAGGTTTAAAGGTAATTGCAGTGGCGCATAGAGGAGAGACTATGCCAGAGCTGGCTGATAAAGTTGATGAAATTACCTGGATAGGGCTTGGTCAATTTGGTCATCTACTCCGCGCTTTCAAATCAAGGGAGGTACGTCATGTTTTGATGGCAGGGGCAATTACTAAGACCAAAATGTTTGCTAATGTAAGGCCGGATCTAAAAGGGTTGGAAGTCATTGGAAAATTATTAATTTTCCATGATGATGATATCTTAAGGGCTGTGGCGAGAGAGCTTGAAAAAGAAGGAATAAACGTTGTGAGTTCAACTGATTATCTCCCGGAACTTCTGGCATCATCCGCCTGTCTTACAAAAAGAAAACCGAGTAAAGAGGAGATGGATGACATAGAATTTGGCTGGATGGTTGCTAAAGAATTGGGTCGTCTTGATATAGGGCATTGCGTTGTGGTCAGAAGAAAAACAGTCTTAGCAGTAGAGGCTATGGAGGGAACCGATAAGGCGATATTACGGGGAGGAGCATTAGCTAAAGAAGGTGGTGTTGTTGTTAAGGTCTGTAAACCCAACCAGGATCTTAGATTTGATTTACCCGCTGTTGGCATTAGCACAGTTAACGTTATGTCAAAGGTTAATGCATCTGTTTTGGCAATTGAAGCAGGCAAGACCCTCGTTTTTGATAAAGAGGAAATGATTCAGCTGGCAGACAGTAATGGCATTGCTATCATTTCCAGATAGAGCAGTTAGCAGTATGAAGGTAATTGCTCAAAATCCTGTGGAAATTTACTGCTTTTTTAGGGCATGGGTATCTTTTTTTGCTTATGCCCCTGGCCCATTAGGGCATGGGTATCTTTTTTTGCTTATGCCCCTGGCCCAGACCTGGCTACTAATGCAGTAGTATTTAAAATGAGCCTGAGAAATAATACAACTATCATATAATATTCCAGATAATTCGCGCCAGGGCAGGCCTTAAATATAACATTTAAGATTAGTTGTCGTTTTCCCGACATGTCGGGAGATAATATAGACGGATCATATGATTCTAAGGCCAAGTTGCTATTACCCAATTTTGAAATGACATGGTCCCGCTTAACGGGATTAGAAGGGCATAACAAAAAAAGACACCCATGCCCTTCCTTAAATTATTGAGCAGATACGTATGAAGGAACGGAAAACGGAAAACGGAAAACGGAAAACGGACCAAAGATTAAGATTAGGTGTTGTTGGAGTGGGCTACTTGGGTGAATTTCATGCCCAGAAGTATGCCTCTATGGAAGACATAGATCTCGTTGGACTTGTTGATATAAACCTTGAAAGGGCGCAAGAAATGGCACGTAAGTATCATACAAAAGCTTACGATAGCCATACTGAGGTCCTTTCACTTGTAGATGCCCTTAGTTTGGCAGTTCCAACAGTGTCACACTTTGAAATTGGACATAATATTTTGGATCATGGCATACATCTGTTAATTGAAAAGCCTATTACCCTTAAACTGAGCGATGCAGATCAACTGATAGAAGTAGCAAAAAAGAATAATGCTATTTTGCAAATAGGACATATAGAACGCTTCAACCCTGCTGTAGTTAAGATGGAATCACTACTTTCCAAGCCTTTTTTTATAGATTCGCATCGACTTGCCTTTTTTACAAACAGAGGCACCGATGTGGATGTGATTTTAGATCTTATGATTCATGATCTGGATATTATCCTGCATATAGTGAATTCAGAGATTAAAGAGATAGATGCCGTTGGGATGCCTGTTGTGAGTGATAAGATAGATATTGCTAACGCGAGGATAATCTTTTCCAATGGTACGGTAGCAAATTTAACAGTAAGCCGTGTTTCAAGTGAATCTCTTAGAATGATGAGGATCTTCCAGCCTGATAACTGCATATCAATTGATTATGGCAAAAGAAAGATCAGTGTAACCCAGTTTAAAGGGAATGAAAAAAGCTTTACCGATTTACCCTCGTTAGCTCATGAAGAGGATGCATTTCCTGATAGTGATCCCTTGGCCGATCAGATTAGATCCTTTGTTGAGTCTATAAAAACGAGGACAGAGCCAAAAGTCACGGGAGTTGATGGGAAAAAGGCCCTATCTGTTGCCCTTTCTATTATTGACCAGATAAAAAGAAAAAGGAGCAATGTCAGTAGTTAGTTGTCAGTAGTCCGTTGTATTTGTATTCGTAGGTATTTAGGTAGTTGCTCAAAATCCTGTGGAAATTTACTGCTTCTTTAGGGCATGGGTATCTTTTTTTGCTTATGCCCCTGGCCCAGACCTGGC
>JAFDHR010000097.1 GCA_019308645.1 Deltaproteobacteria bacterium | reverse complement strand
TTATAACATCCTTCACGTATTCGTTTTTCATCATCTATTACCAATATTGTCGGTTGATATGTCTGATCTTCTATAAGGGCCATAAATAAATTCTCCTCTTACAATTTGAAACTTTATGAACTCGTAAAAAGTCATACCTGGTGTATTTGTCATTTCGACTACAAGGAGAAATCTTGTGTTTTCAGCGTGTTACATTGGTGAGATTTCTCGCTTCGCTCGAAATGACATGTTGTTGAGCCGTTTTACGAGACCATCAAACTTGATGCTCGAAACTTGGAACTTGGAAAAAGAGGTATTAAGCTTTTATGTTAATTTTCAGGTAGCCACCAATGCTAAAATACAAAGCATAGGCATAAGTTTTACTCCCTTATCTTAAGAGGAAGAATGGATGTCTGATTATTTAGCCTCATTGGATTAATATCTACTTTTTAAAATAGATTAATTTCCTTATTTATCCAGTTTCCAGTTTCCAGTTTCAAGTCATGAAGCGTTCAGAAAAACAAACTCAACGGACAACTACCAACTACCTAATGATATTATCTAACGTGCTATCTTCCGTTACCTTAAACAATGGTAGCTCTATTAGAAACGTTGTGCCTTCAGGGCTTGTTTTCTTGACCCTAATCTTTCCTCTATGTTTTTCAATTATACTTTTCACAGTACCCAAACCGAGTCCAGTCCCCTTGCCTTCTTCTTTAGTGGTAAAGAAGTGGTCAAAGATTCTTGGAAGGACTACCTTTGGGATGCCACAGCCTGTATCGCTAAATTCAATATAGATTTTTCCTTTTGGTTTATCCCTGCTGGTACGTATTGTGATATCTCCCTTGCCGGTAATAGCGTGTGCAGCATTTATTATGATGTTAGTAAAAACCTGAATAAGTTTATTTTTGTCACCTTTACACATTAGCATAGATGGAGAAAATTCTTTGTGTATCGTAATATTTTGCAAAAGGGCATGGTGTTCAAGAAGATCAAAGGTCTGCTCTATTACATTATTCATATCCAGGATTTCTTCCTTGAACTCTGCTTGCCTTGAATACGCAAGAAGATTTTTCACGATGTCCTTGCACCGGTGAGTATCAACAATAATATTTTGTATATCATTCTTGATAGTGCTATCTTCGTCAAGCTCCTCGAAGATCAAACTGGCATCAATCAATATCCCAGTCAGCGGATTATTTATTTCATGTGCCACCCCTGCAGCCAGTTGACCTAACGAGGCCATTTTGTTCGATTGCTCCAATTTAATTTGTTCGGCCTCTTTTAATTTCTTTTCTATCTCTATTTTTTGTCTCAGGTCTGTATAGACACCCATAGTTGCAACTTCTTTGCCATCCTGATATATGATAGATGCTGTCATCTCAACAGGTATCTCTTCACCTGAGGAAGTAATTATTGTCATCTCTGTAGTAAAGAGTTTACCAACCCCACCATAATCAGGGCTTCTGAGTTTCTTCATTACGCTCCTTGCGCCTCCCGGGGTATATAGATACTCGGCGATACTTATACCAACAGCTACCTTGTCGGTATAGCCAAATAATTTGCGAGCGCTCTCATTCATGCGGAGGATTACACCCTTCATATCAGCAACCAGTATAGCAGATGCAGAACTGGCAATAATATTTGCCAAAAAATCACTGGTTTTTTGTGATTCTATTTCTAAGAGCTTGGTTTTGGTAATATCTCTTAAACTTACCATTATATAATCCACGTCTCCATTATTATTTAAAATAGGGGAGCATACCCTGTCTTCATATATCTCTCCTCCATTAGGACCTGTAGTTTTTTTAAGGGAAGAGGTTCCTTTTTTGTCAGCCAGGACGCGTAGAAAAGGGCAAGATGGCTCCGGGCAAGGATCTTCAGATTGGTAAAGGATCTGATAGCATTTTGCGCCTATGAGCTTTTTCTTGCTGTAGCCATATCTATTGAGAAATCTCTTATTGTTTGCAACAATGGTCATATCAGGGGCAAGGATCAAGGTTGGAAATGATAGTGACTCAAAGAGGTTATCATGCCAGTCAAATTTTTTCATATGATACCATACTTAAAAATATTATCTTGCTACCTCAAATGTCTCAGACAATATTTCTTCAGCCTTGTCTATGTCATGCTGGGCTAAAACTAAAAAGACAGATGCCGAGGAGCAGCCAGATGCTATAATCTTTATACCAGCCTTTGAAAGCGTAGAGAAGGTGGTATCGGCTATACCGTACCTATCACCAAAGTGTGGTCCATGGAAGAAAATAATACTAACAGGATGGATGTATCTTTCAGGGGTTGACCTTGAGGTTTTTTTTAGAGTTGCATGGAAATCCTTGCCTTCTTTATTAGGGAGGCAAAAAACAAAAGAGATTTTATGAACTGACTCCTGGGCTATTATGAATTTTGGCCTCAAGATTTCAAGATAATCTTGAGAAAAGATTTCTCCCAGGGATTTGATGTCAGAGAGGGGGCAAGAAAATTCAATAAGGGCTAAGTCAGGTATTCTTTGAAACCCGTATGTCTTGATCCGAGATTCCCAATAAACGGCAATGGTCTCCATGAAATCTAATCTTCCTTGACTATATCACTCTGGTGGTAACGGATCTCAGGTTTTATTGGTGCATGATCTTCAGGCATTTGGAATAAATCCTGAATAACTTTGATGGCCTTGTCTGCTAACTGGTAATCAGTTACAAATGAGATTGCGGACAATGATGTAGCAATCCCATAAATAGGTATAGATTGCGCTGCCCATGAAGACATGATAAGACCCAATATCATTATAGCCGATTGATGGGGAAAGATAGTGATTATACCTACTTGTCCACGGCTATTTATCTCCCAACCAATAGGTAAAGAGCCTTCTTTTTTAAGGATTTCTGAAGTAGCAGAAAATTTATCTTGACTGATACAAAAGGTGAGCTGATGGTAATTATTTCTCTGTGAGTAAAAGGTAAGAAACTCCATATTAATTTTTTGAGAGAGAAGGAGTTTACTTACCTTTGAAGCAATTTCCTCCGACGAATTCAACCCTCTGAGGTCAAACTGACAGAGTTCAAGACTCTGTTTGAGCCCCCCTATCTTCAATTTTTCCATTTATAGCCACCATAGAAAAAGGGGCTTATTAGCCTATAAAGTGCTTTCTGAATAATATCTGAGAGAATGGAAGGCCTACTCAGGACTGGCCGGTAAAGTCATCGACCATAGACATAAGTTTATCCAGATCGATTGGTTTAGCTATATAATCATCCGCTAAGGTAGTCATGCCCCCCTGGTGAGTATACCGGGTACTGGTGACTGCGGAGCCAACTGCTGTTAAGAGAACAATTGTAATATCTTCATATTTTGGATTTTTTTTAAGCTCATCACAAAGTTCATAGCCATCTTTGCGAGGCATCATAACGTCTAAGATAATCAAATCCGGTCTTTCCTCCTGTATCTTATCCCAGGCCTCTATCCCGTCATATGCCTTTGCCGCCCTATAGTTTTTATTCTCTAATTTCATAGAGATTGCCTCCACCAGATCTGGATCATCATCAACTACCAGAATAAGTTTATCATTAGCCATATATTCCCTCCCTCTATACTTTTCAATGATTATAGGGTTTAGAAAAACGATAAATTTTGCTATCTATTTTATATTGTTATTTTTATAGAGTCAACTGGAAATGACACAGCCCTTGAAAATTAAAAAAGGGCTACTGCGTTTAAATGGAATCAATTTCCTCAAACACCTAAATGTAATAAAAGGGGAAAATTAATATCATTTACCCACTCATCACACCCATATTTTACCTTGCAAGGGATAGAGATAATGTTACACTATCTATGATAAAATAGTAAGGGGAGAGAAACTATGCTCGACATGGAGAGAAAAAACCTTACCACTATTTTTGAAGCCATGGTGGATGGAGTCTACATTGTTGATAATGATTTTAATGTAGAGCACATGAATGATGTGATGATTAAAATTTTTGGACGTGGCATTAGCAGAAAGTGCTATCAGATTATATATGGGAAAGATGAACGCTGTTCCTGGTGCAGGGCAAAGGAGGTATTTGCAGGAAACACCATTCGCTGGGAGCACTACATTCAGAATTTGGATCAAACATATGATGTTATTGAATTTCCTTTGAAAAATTCCGATGGTACCTTATCGAAGGTCGGCATATATCGAGATATCACCCTGAGAGCAAAAAGTGAAGAAAATATCAGGGCCTCAGAAAAGGAATACAAAAGATTATTTGAAAATGTTCGTTCTGGGATTTATGTAAGCACTAAGGAAGGAAAATTTTTAAATGTTAACAAGGCGCTTCTGGATATGTTGGGTTATGAAAACAAGGAGGAATTTCTTAAGATTGATATCGCCAAGGACCTTTATCTCAATCCAGAGGATCGTCAAAAATGGCAGGAGATGATTGAACGCGATGGATATGTCATAGATTATGAAGTTTATTTTAAATGCAAGGATGGAAGGCCTATCCCGGTCTTACATACAAGTCATGTGCGTTATGACCAGAAAGGGAATGTCATAGGGTATGAAGGGATCAACGTTGATCAATCCCAAAGAAAGAGGATGGAAAAGGAGCTGAGGGGAGCCCATGATTTTTTAAACAAGATTATTCAGAGTTCACCCAATGCCATCATGGCAACAGATATGAAAGGGGATATTATCATCTGGAACAGTGCCGCTGAAGAGACATTGGGATATAAAGCTGAAGAAGTCATTGGCAAAATGAATATACGAGAAATTTATCCAGAAGAGATGGCCAGCAGGGTCATGAAAATGATGCGGAGCCCTGAATATGGTGGCATTGGACAATGTAAGTCCTACCCAATGGTTCATGTAAGGCGGGATGGCAAAACCATTGATGGTAACCTCTCTGCAAGAATCGTATACGATACTCAAGGAAAAGAGATTGCATCCGTGGGCATATTTGTAGACCTTAAAGAGAGACTGGATATGGAACATAAATTAAGAGAGACACAGGAGAAATTGTTACAGTCAGAAAAATTAGCTGCCATGGGAAGGTTGACCTCCCAGATTGCCCACGAATTAAACAATCCCCTGTATGGTATCATGAATACCCTTGAACTTCTTAAGACAGAAGTCTCTCCTCAGAGCAAAAGGAGAAAAATCCTTGATATGGCCCTCTCTGAAACTGTGCGCTTGACAGAATTGCTCCGTAAAATGCTCCGTTTCTCGAAGCCTGATGAGGAAGAAAAACAGGCTACAGATGTTAATATTATACTGGATGAGATCTTGCTTCTTGTCGGAAAGCAACTACAGGAAAACAGTATACGCATTTCTACCAATTTTGCTGATAATGTAGGAAAGGTCTATGCCTCCAGGAATCAACTGCGACAGGTTTTTCTCAATATGATTTCAAATGCAAGGGATGCAATGCCTGATGAGGGAACCTTAACTATAAAGACCTTCGCAAAAAGGGATAATGTATATATTGAAATAACTGATACCGGCATTGGGATAAAAGAGGAAAACATTAATAAAATATTTGATGACTTTTTTACCACCAAGAATAGCGTCAAAGATGTTGGTCTTGGCCTATCAGTGTGTTATGGATTTATTAAAGAGCACGGAGGAGACATACGGGTATCAAGCAAATGGGGATCAGGAACAACATTTACTATCATTCTTCCTATATACAAAGAAGATCTTCAAAAGTAACTGCTCAGGTAGCCACCAAGGCACCAAGACACAAAGGATAAACCTGTCCGCTAAAGGCGGGTAAAAGTTTTACCCCTTACCTGAAAAGAATAATTCTCAAATCTTTGTGCCTTTGTGACTTAGTGGCTGAATAATTACCTTCAAAATAAAAAAAATCATTAATGAAGCTCCCCGCAGCTAGCTGCGGGGTATCAAAGCGGAATTGCGCCGAAGCCAACCCGCCTTCGCTCTTGCAGCTACGGCACGGTTCACCTCGCCATTCATCCCTGTAGCACACGCGGCGCAAGCGCCTGCGCTGCGCGAGCTACAGGGTATTCTGGCGAAGGCGAATAAACCCTTAAGGTCTAGCAATCACATTACCCACCTATTGAGTTCTGTTTCCTTCTTTCCTCAATGATAAAATCATCTTCATTAATATGCAAATACTTTCTTTCCTTACCTAAAACCAAACTTTTTAAAGTCACAATGAAGCACCCCGCAGCACACGCGGCGCACATGCAGCGAGCTGCAGGGTATTCTGGCGAAGGCGAATAAATCCCGCCCCATGACTGCATAAAATTTTATACCGCAATTCTATTATGGCTTTAAAAGTGGTTTATCCAGATTGGGAGAGCTGATTTGGTGTTTCAGTTATTATAATTAAAACTATTATTATTATTTTAATTTTTCTCTTGACATTATGAAAAAACTATAATAACTAAAATAACTAAAAATCAAAAATAAGTGGAGGATCCTTCTATGGATGATATCCTTACGGTTTTTCAGGCGAGCAAATACTGTAGTGTCTCCCCTAAAACGATTATAAACTGGATAGAAGCTGGTCATATCAAGGCCTATAAGACAGTAGGAGGCCATCGGCGTATCAAGAAATTAGATTTGGAGAATTTCATGAGGAAACAGGGCATACCCTTTCCAGAAGAAGAAGCCGTTGGTGAGAGAAAAAGAATTCTGATTGTGGATGATGATCCAATTATTGTGGAAACCATTGTTCAGGCATTGGAAGAAGAGGAATATGATTATGAGATTCTTTCTGCCTCAGATGGTTTTGAGGCTGGTCTGCAAGTCAATCATTTCAAACCTCATCTCTTAATACTGGATATCATGATGCCGGATATCAATGGATACGATGTCTGTAAAAAGATTAAAGAAAATGAAGAGACCAAAGATACAAAAATTATCGTTTTGTCGGCCTACCTGGATGATGACAAATTCAAAAAAATGAAAGAATATGGAGCGGATCTCTGTTTTTCAAAACCACTGCCACTACCCCAGCTAAAAGAGGAGGTGGCCAAGTCATTGGGACTGCTCTGAATAGAAGGTTATTAGTCATTTGTCACTCGTCATTTGCTGATTACCCTCAAGGCACTAATGACCAATGACAGAAATATCAGGAGGAGAAAATGAAGCTTAAGGAATCCCTTGATGAAAAAAGATTTGTGGTCACATCTGAAATACAACCTCCCATTGATGAGGAACCAAAAGAAATCATAAAAAAATTAGAGTCAGTACGTGGCCGTGTGGATGGGTTGACAGTGCCTGAATTAGAAATTGAAGGAGTTGTTACAGATACCATTAAGACCTGCGAACTCTTGCATCAAAATAGATTTGAAGCGATCTACCAGACCACGCTTCGCGAAAAAAACCGTTTGCAAATACAAAAGGACCTGCTCCGTGCACATAAAACGGGTGTGGAGAATATTCTTGCTTTTACAGAAGATTACAGGATCACTGGAGACAGCCTCCAAGAGATGATGTTTTTTCATGTAGATTCAGGGAAGTTGTCCTCTGTGTTGGAGCATATTCGAGAAGGGCAAACAGTGGATGGTAAAGACCTTCCCCTCAAGGCTGAATTCATGATTGGTTCCGGTATAGAATCTAAGTGGGGGAAAAACGTGCCAGACCTGGAGATGAAGGAAATGGAGGAAATGACAAAAATAGGTACAGGTTACTTTTTGACCACACCTGTATTTGATGTGGAGTTGTTTGAAAAATTCATGAAACGTACCAACACCTTCGGTGTACCGGTTATTGCAGAGGTCATGATACTCAGAACAGCGGGGGTAGCCCAGTTTCTTAATCGCCACTTTCAATCAGGTTTGGTACCGGACTGGATAATTAAAAAATTGGTCAGGGCTCCTGACAGACAAAAGGCGAGTATTGAGATTTTTGCAGAAATCGTGTCTGGTCTTAAAGATATATGCCAGGGGATTCACATTATTACCATGGGCGCAGAGGATAAATTGAGACATTACCTGGATGCAGCTAAGCTGAAAAAATTATAAAACCAGATTGACAGGAGATACACCCTTGGAAGAGATAAGCCTTACCATTAA
>JAFDHR010000096.1 GCA_019308645.1 Deltaproteobacteria bacterium | reverse complement strand
GACGGGATCGTCGCCGAAACCCGCAGACCGTACCCAACTATCTTCCTAATCGGGTACCGTTCAGTCCTGGAACCCATAAACGAAAGGGCCCGTTGTCCTGTCGAGGTCGAGATTTCCGTTCTTCAGGCTTTACGGAGTTAACTGGGTTGTCTGAGCATGTCGCACAATTTCAGGAAGCGAATGAAGAAGATTTTTAATTTTAAGATATTCAAGATCGTTTTCGGTGAAAAGCGGATAAAAATAAATCTCGTTTTCGGTAAGCTTAAATCTAACATCACCGTCCTCGTTCATGGATAGTTCTACATTCGCTGTCTGTCTGACGCGCGCTTTGCTCTCCGACAGAGCCCACAGTGCTCCGGCCACGCCTGTTAGTCGGAATTGCACCAATAACAACCGGCTGAGAATTAAAATAAGAATTTAAACAGCCAACAGAACAGAAAAGATATTCTATAATCTGCTCAGAACGATATAAATCTTGTATATAGACCTTAATCCCTTCGTCATACTCCAGTTCCTTTCCACAGTTTTCACATTCAAATATACCCATCACTTTTCACTCCTGGAAAAAAGAAAAGAAATTAGAGGTCATGGCCAGATCATTCCACGTTTGACAATAACCTCGAGACCGTCACACTCGAGAATTTCTAATTCGTCGGGATCGTAAGGAATATCGACAATAAGATATGAGGAGTGTTTGTATTTTTTGAAATATTCGACAAGCCTCTTGTCAGAACGTAATCTGAGACTGCTTTCGCCAAATAGTAATCCATAGTCCTTCGATAACTCTTCTTTCAGAATTTCTGGTATTGTAAAACCGCCATAATCGTGGTGAATTACGTATTCAGTCATGATTATCTCCACCACGGAAAATTATGGCCACAGAAAGGACAGGTCTTGCGGTGCAACCTAAACTCGATGCCATAAAGTTTAATAGAACAAAAGTGTTCGCCACGCCATACAAAAGCCGAAGGAACGAGTCTAAGTCTCATTTCACCACAGTAATGCGTCCTCTGTTTGGGAGCCTTGTTTTTATTAGGCAACGGATCATCAGTTTTGAACAATATCCAGTCGTCAGGTTTGTAGTTGTGAATAGTCAATTGAATTCCTCCTTAATGGCTCGTATCAATTTCTCGAGAACCCAAAAGGCTCCAAGAAAAACCAGTGTTATGGAGAGATTTTTGCCAATCTCAAGTTCAATCAAGGTTATCAATCCTCTTGACTAATTCAGAGAGTCTACGCTCTAAAGCATTGGTTCTGTTCTGTATTAATGTTAGCAGGTCATCCTGTCTTTTATCGAGATATTTGATGTCACGCTTGATCTCTCTTATCTGCGAACTAAGTGAAGCCATTAGCAGCCCTCCTTTGGACAGGGAACGTAGTCCCTGCATTTTTTTGAACATCGCACGTCTGGATCGATAGGATCGATTGGGTGTAAAGCACAGAAATAACCCCAGCAGTCTTTTCGGAGTCTCTCGCAGGGATGTTTTGGCTCTTCTTTACGTGTGCCTTCCCACGTAATTACGTCCAACTGTCGGCCTCCCGTTCGAGAATTTGTTGAATCTCATCGATGAGTAAATCTGTTGTGTATCTACGTGTGCTCCAATTTTCGTCTTCGGTCTCCCAGGCGATAGTGATACCGTGCCAGGAGTCGCCAACCTTCTTTTTTAGTGATCTCTCAACTTTAATTTTCAATTTTCAAATAAACCTCCTTAAAAAGTCGTTTAAGTCCAAAATATTGAACCATTTGCCCGACAGACGTTTGAATTTCTGTCTGGACCTTTTTTTCCTAAATAAAGCAATGACAGGATAACCTTCTTGACGAAGCCAGATTCTATTTTCATCATCGACATTTTCAGCCAGAAAGTCAGCGTATTCTGAATCAGTGACTATATGAAAGCCCTCTTTTGAACTACTACGTCTTATACGGCAAGGAATAGCATATTGCACTATTTTTAAGACTCTGTAAAAGTCCGCAAAGTCAAGATCAATACATCTATGACAATCGAGTAAATTTTTTCTTGTCTGATTCATAATAAACATATCCACCTACACAAATGCCAATAATAAGCCACTCGTCCCACTTAATTTTATAATGTTGATGTGCTTCAAGGATAGATTTCATTTCCTTGAGTTCCTCTATTTCCTCCTCTTCTCTGCCGTCCACACGTTCGAAATTCTCGATTTTGTCAATAAAATTAGGTCCGATCCACTCGCCATCCTCCATTTTCATCCATTGCCAGTCGGTTGATTTTTCGAAATGCCTGATCGCTTTACGTCCGTGCTCTTCTGCATAAACCTCTAATTCATCAATTTTCGATTCAGGACCCTCTGCACGACCATAACAATTCACTATGCAGCGACGTCTGTAATGTTGATACGTATAGAGATAGAAATTTGCTATAACTGTTATCGGACAGTCGGCCTCGTTCTCAGCGTAAATCTCAAGAAGTTCAATGATCTGATTCTGAAGCCTCTCCTTAGTCCAACGTCTCGCAGGAATACCTTTGAAAAAGTCAGGGCGCAACTTCTGACTTGCAGTAGCAGGGTTACCTGTTAAAATAGTATTTCTGAGCATAAACGTTTGATTGGCATTAAGGCTGTCCAGATAATATTTTCGTAAAAGTCTATTAGCCTCAGAATAGTCACGGTCATTCTCACAAAAAAATTGTAGGTATTGGGCCTTGACATCCTGATCAAAGAGTTTGAACACATCGGTTGCATATATGGCCCTTACCTTGTTTGGGCTTATCTTGTTTTCTCCAGCAATAACCTGAACTTCTTTGTTTGATATTTGGCTCATTTTTCGACTTAGAGCCTTGACATTTAATTGTATTCTCTCTGATAAGCGCCGGTATGACATTTATGCTAAATCTCCTGCGATTTCTACCCATTTTTCGTCTAGATATTTAAAAAACTCGTTGTTGCACTTAACGCACAAGCAAATATAAAGAGATTTTATCCAGATTTCTCTGTAAAAATTAGTGAGACTACCACAGGCGTGACATCTCTCTGCTTTTTTGTTATATGTAAACCCGTCATGAATTAAAATACTCATCTAATACCTCCAAAAACTAAAAAAAAGGGCGCTCGGGCGGTAGAGGGCTCGTTCAAGAAAAAAGACTGACAAAAATGTGATCTAGGTGATGATTTTTTTCTTGATACCAGCCTGAGCACCACGATTTTATCTTAACAAGAGATTTTAAAAACCTAAGTGTGACCCAGGTATTACACATCCTCTTCCCTCCAAGAGACTTTGAAGGGTTTAGAATCGTCTTGTGTAGGAGGAGGTGTGTATTCAACAATAAAAAGAGCAACTAATTTGTTTTTTCGCTCTGTAATTTCTATATATTTCTTCTCTGTCGTATCAAAGCGACCTCTGAACGACTTTTTTTCTGTTGACATAATTTCAACTCACGTCTCCCGCAGTTAGATTCAAATTTATATCTTGGTATGACCCCTGTATTACACTATGTAATACGGTAGGGATACCGCTAATGAACGACTCAGCTAACTACTAAACTTTATATTCTGTAATACCTCATGGATACTTGGATGATTAAAATGCTTGAAACAATCATTTTAACAGTATTTAGTAATTTAATAGCCATAAGTGTCTCGGTTTTAATTTTCCTAATTATTTACAAAAAAAAATATGGAAAAATAGAATCGGAGACCGTAGAGCAGGACATTAATGACATTTTTTCTAACATTTCTGACGAGGTATCGAAAAAACTCACAGAATCATTTAATTCTGAAGAGACTCAAGTAGCCTTGACACAAACAACTATGAACGCCATAGCGACCTTACTCGATCAGGAAGAAAACCAAAAAGCGATTAGTGAATTTATCACTGAGTCAGTCAAAGCCGTCGTAGAAGAGATTTTACCACAAATGCAGACACAATTGACTGGCTTACCACCAGCCAGTCCTGAGGAATTAAAGAACGCTGAGAAAAAAGCCACTCAAGCCTTAGGTGCTTTGACAGTCAACGCCGCTTCCGAGCTTTTGCCGCCCGGCGTAGGATTAGTGTTAGATCGTGTTTTTCCCGAATGGAAAGAGCAAGCACAGAGCAATCCAAGAGAATTTATGATTCTGTTGAGAAAAGCACAAGAATTCGGTCTTTTCAACATGTTTTCCAGCGTGTTGGGTGGTCAGTCCCAGGGCTCAGTTTCGACTCCATCCTCGAGTTCAGGTTGGTAACTGTAATACCGGGTAGATACCCTTAAATAATGTAATACCTCAGGGATACTTGGTGATAAAAAATTGGCAAAATCACTAATGACAATTCCGCCAGGCTACCGGATTAAAAATGTAGCCATAGACGGGAAACCTACATCTGTTCTCGTCGCAAAGCGTCGCACGAAGAAATTTAAACTTCCTGCGAAAACCCGCAAGAAAATTGCGGCAAGTGCACGAAAATTCAAAGTGCCGCTTCTCACTGGAACAGCATTAGCAATACCTGCAGTCTCTGCTTACAATACTTCACAAATTTATGCCAGACCTGAAAAGAAGGTCATGGCTGCAGCCGCAGAAATCCTTGCTTCATACACTGGTATCTACGCTCTACCAGACAAGAAAATTGAGTTCAGAGCAGACAAACTCCTGCAGGGCGCAGCACCTCTTTTGGGCGTCTGGGCTCTAAAGCGCTCAGGTATCTTCAGAGGCGCCAACAGGACGTTAGCCCGTTCACGCATCCCAGTGCGTTTGAGTTAGAGGTGAAACAACATGAAAACATGGAGTAAAGCCTTAACTTTTGCCGCTAAAGGCAAAACACAAGACACCTTCGATTCATTAGGCACAATAACCCTGAAGATTGGCGCACAGGCAGTCTTGGGCATATTGGCAGCCATAGTCCCTGCTGCTCTGACAGACGGAGAGAACGGCGCACCAGTCATACGAGTAGACTCGAGCGACTTAGGAATTTCCAAACAGGACTTTGTTGTTGGGCCAGCGTTAACCGACGGCATAGCAACAAATGACAAAGAAGCACCTGTCTTCTACGAGTTTATTCCCTTCCGAGTGCCCTCTGGTAAGTCTTTAGCAAACGCTAAGATTGAACTTAGTATCTCAGGGACAGTCACTACAACTGGTGGCTGGTCTGGTGCTTGCAGTATAATCTTTGCAGATTCTGAGCCTCCCGCAGACTATATTTCGGATTTGAAGTCACATACTACACCCAGAGCCGCAGGAGGCGACGTTGCATATTCACGTGCTGGGATAAGTGCCGCAAGCCTCACTGCTTTCTCAACAGGGCTAAGCATCAATTCAGATGCTGCAGAACTGATCGGTCTACTTGGCTTTGTCAATCCAAACGCTCCTACGGCCGGTGAAGAAACAGTCGGTTATACTGAATTTCAAGCCTCGCAAGTTCAGGACTTTAGTCCTCAGGAATGGCCCTTTGTTCTTAATTGGCTCCCATCTCTCGGCACACCCGTCGGAACACCTGTACCAGCCTCACGAATTGGAGGATTGTATTTCCCAGTCAGATTTCCACTCCCACGAGTGAACTTCACTATGAATGTATCCCAGAAACTGGCTGTGGCCTTGACAAATGCCGGCGACGGAATAGCAGCAGTCAGATGGCGTTAGGAGGTATTCGTTTGGTTCAATACCAAGAATACCAATTTTCACTTGCTAACAACGTGAATCCTTCCACCAAATATTTTACAGTCCGGTCCGGCGGCTCTCTCGTCGGACTTAATCTAACTATCAAGGAAGACAACAGTGTTCCCGTATTCGCACGGATAACCCTCACACGAGTTACTGGAGATTCCTCGGGATTAGCACGACAGTTCCTTGTTGCACAAGGCTACATTCAGGCTGTCAACACATATCAACTACCTCTATCACGTTTTTTCCAGGAAGGGTTTCCGCTCGAGAGCGACTTTCCCGTGCAGGTCAAAGTGATGATCTACAACTATTCTAATGCGACGTACAATTTTGTACTAACGGTTGTGTTAAAATGAACTTATTAGAACTGTTAGAAAAATATACAATACATATCTACAAGGCGACTCTTACGCAGAACCAGGTTGCGGCACAAAACATAGGAATAGAGATACTCAGCAACGACCAGCGCTGGCTAATGCTCGACTTATTCTTAGAAGCAGGCACTTACGCCGCCGCACGTGAGATTATTGCCAAAAAGATGAACAGAAGCGATACGACCGATAGGGTTGTCTTAATACACAATACTGCAGTAACAACTGGACAAACACTACGTCTAATTCCTCTTGTAGGCGAGTCTCTTACTTCTACACCTGTGGATGCAGTAGGATTCATACCAACGAATCTTCTGTTCAATAAGGGCGAGAAATTACGTATAGTAGCAAAAACACTTGACGAGAACGAGACCTTAGAAGTAACCCTTGTTTATGCAACACGATTTGGCACAGTAGCGATATCTAATGCTTACACTCAAGGTACAACAGTCAATATACACATACAGTATTGATGACAATGAAAATAGAGGAGATAGAACTAAAATGGAATCCGAAGACACAATCATACTCGATCCCGAAGATTATCAAGACTACCACAGACTCGCCGCGAAATTGTTCGGACGAGACCCAACCAAACCCGGAAGACCCAGCAAAGACGAGACCGAGTTCAGAGAGTTCCTCAAAGACTTCGAAAACTACCGAAGACTCAAAGAACTCGGAATCTACGACAAGTTCTTCAGTGAACTACGATCCAGTGACCGAGATACTGGAGAACGTGAAGTCAGAAGTCGTAGAAGTAGCAAAGGAAAGCGCAAAAGCATTTTTGGAGGGTTTCTTGGACTCGATCTTGAGTCCTTCACAAAAGAAACAACGCAAGAGACAATCAAAGAAGGATTAGTCAAATATGGACCTCTGGTAGGACTACTGGCTGCGCTCTGGACAGCAGAGGAGTTTATCAAGATCCCAACGAAGGACAAAGTCAAAAAACAGAAAGAAGTTCGCTACATCAAAGATTACGTTTGGGTAGAAGGTGGCCCAGGTCATCCAAGGACTAAACAGCCAGTATGGGATACTAAAACAATCGAGGTCGAAGAGACGGTCATGCAACCTTTTCCTCCATTTCTACATGCTTTTGTCTCGATATTGTTGATCTTAGCACAGGCGCTTACTGCAGTCACAAAACTCTTCGAGGTTTTAGGTGGTTTCGATCTCGGAGATATGCTCGTCGGACAAAAAGGCGATAAAAAACTCTCGCTTATCGAAGTGTTAGACATAATGGTTCGTCGTCATAGAGTCTTGTACGACGAAGAACCACCATGGTAAGGTGATTAAAATAGCAATTAAAGAAGCAATACAATTAGTGAATTTCCAGTTTAAGACAGACAAATTAATACAGATAGACAAGACTGAACAGAACGGTCAAAAGACTGAGACACAAGGCGCAGTCCGGAGTTTTAGCATAGATTTCAATGTTAAGAAGGCTTTTGCTCTTCTTGGTATCTATGTATGCATTATTAATGCCAACGCTCCAAGCGACGTATTGACAATCATTAGACTGTTCTTGGGTGGTTAATATGCCAGCCTATAGCGCCACAACACCACAGACTTCGGACAACAATCAAGGTTCTAATGATCTTGGTTCCTTTATTGTCCTGTTCATTGTCTTACTTATTCTTGGCTCTATGCTGTCTAAACGCTGACTTTCTTCCGTTCCTTTTCTTTTTTCGTTAATTAAATAAATTTCAAAGTTTTACTTAACCCATTACGATCGTAAAACATATAAAGAAAACGCGAATTACTCTATAATCATGTTAAAACTCAAATTAAAGTTTGTTATAAGCGGTAATGGCTACAGAAGTTATAGAATCAACTACATACCTTATGATCTGCGGAAACATGTGTACGGCAAATTCTGGTTAATATCCGTTGAAAATAATCAGATCTATTTGTTTCTTTTCAGTTCAAAGCAAGATGCAAGGAATTATTTCAAAAATTCAAAAGAGAAACATTTACAGGAGTGGGCAGAACTTCTTTAGAGTCATCGATTTCCTTTTCCTCCGTCCTAGAGAGA
>JAFDHR010000095.1 GCA_019308645.1 Deltaproteobacteria bacterium | reverse complement strand
AGAGGATATCGTTGTTACTGAGGCCCAGCTAACCATCGTTGTAAATAATCAGAGGCTGATAACATTGCCTTGTTCACCCAATGATCTACAATTTCTTGCAATCGGCTTTCTTTTCTCTAAAGGCATACTAAAAGGCAAAGAAGAGATAACAAAAGTCGACCTTGATGACAGTAAATGTATAGTGTGGGTTGAGACAGAAAAGGATAACCATTTAAAGCCATTATCATTAAGCGCAGTGTATAATGCTGCCAATAGTAAGGCACAACCCATCATAAAATCTCACATTTCTGTCGCATCTCGTGATATTGTTTCTTTAGTAGAAGAGTTTCAACATCGCTCCGAGATTTTTATCTCTACTGGTGGTGTTCACTCTGTGGCACTGTGTGAGAAAAGTGATATCCTGGCCTTCAAAGAAGATATTAGCAGAAATAATGCCCTTGATAAATTGTTTGGTGAATGCATTTTGAAAGATATACCAACGAAAGAGCGAATGGTAGTCACAAGTTGTAGGATTTCATCAGAGATATTGCTTAAGGTAGCAAAAAGAAATATCCCTATACTGATATCAAAATCGGCTCCCACGAATTTGGCTGTGAGTTTAGCAGCAGAGGTGGGAATAACCCTCATAGGCTTTGTAAGAGCAAAAAGGATGAATATTTACACAAATGAATGGAGAGTGATTTGATAGGATATGGATTTCCTTTTTGGACGCAGATTCACCCTGTTAAATCCCCATAGGGGTCCCCGCAAGCGGGGCATTTAACAGGGTAAACGCAGACCCGCCTGCCGGATGGCGGGCAGGTTCTAAAGGTTTTTAATACGCCGAAGGCGCATAAATATAAAGAGCTAATAGAATAATTATCTGCGGATACCCGCCCGCCTCGCCTTGCGGACTCGCATGGCGGGCAGGTCGGCGAAAATCTGCGTCCTAATTTAATAAATAAAATCAGATTCAAGTATGCCAGGCATTGAATTGACAAGAAGAGGGTTTTGCAAATTAATAGGATTCTTTTGCCTGTGCGGATCCCTTTTAACCCCTCATAGAGTTTTGCCTAACGTAAAAAAGATTCCTCTTAAACAGAAGGGAGGTGGTAGCATGCAGTTACCTGATCCTACAACAGATGGAGATGTGTCTCTTGAAATGACAATCCATCAAAGAAGAACTATTAGATCCTTTAATAGCAAGGCCCTTACCCTCACGCAACTTTCCCAGTTACTCTGGGCAGCCCAGGGAATTACAGAGCCGGGAGGATTTAAAAGGGCTGCACCATCTGCCGGGGCATTGTATCCTATGGATATTTACGGAGCGGTTGGAGAAGATTGTATTGAAGGATTAAATCCCGGTGTTTACCTATATAAATCTGCTACCCATTCCTTTTCCCTTACCCAAGAAGGAGATATTAGAAAGGATATTGCAATGTCCTCATTAGGGCAGATGTGGATGTCTTATGCCCCAATTACTTTTGTTATTACTGCAGAATACAGTCGAATTATGGGTAAATATGGCCAGAGAGGAGTGAGGTATGCAATGATTGAAGCAGGACATATAGGGCAGAATATCTTTCTTCAATCTCAGGCTATTGGCTTGGAAGCAGGGATCGTGGGAGCTTTTGAAGACCAGAAGGTTATCCAGGTTATGGGGATTAAAAAAACACATGAGCCCCTGCTCATCATGCCAGTTGGATATGAGAGATAATTAAGCAAGACCTATGCCTGGAAGGCAAACGCCCATCAGCAAGCCACTTTGTTTTCAATAAAAGCTGACGGCTGAATGCTTGCTTTCGGGCTTGAACTTTTTCTGATGTCTATCTAATATAACCTTATCATCTTGTTGAGGTGAATATAATGTTTCAAAAAATTTTTTGTTTACTAATTCCCTTCGTTTTCCTTTGCTTTTTGCAAGGAAAGGATGAAGTTCATTCCAAAATGAGAGGAGGTAAAAAGATGGCGATTACAATTACAAGCGCTGCCTTTACCGAAGGCAGTATGATTCCACGGGACTATACCTGCGATGGGGAAGATATTTCTACGCCACTGGCATGGAGTGGTATTCCCGAGGGCACAAAAAGCCTTGCCCTTATCTGTGATGATCCTGATGCACCAATGGGTACATGGGTACATTGGGTACTCTTTAATATCCCAACGAGCATAAAGGAGTTGCCCGCTAAAATACCACCTGAAAAGATAATTCAAAATGGCGCGAAACATGGGACCAATGATTTTCGGAAATTTGGTTATGGGGGCCCATGTCCTCCTGGTGGCACACATAGCTATTATTTCAAGCTCTATGCCCTGGATACAGAAATCAATTTAGAGGCTGGAATTACTAAGGCACAATTACTGAAGACAATGGAAGGGCATGTTTTGGCTGAAGGTCAATTAATGGGAAGGTATTCAAGGTAAGTTGACTATCATACATTCTGCCGTTTGATAAGAGATGTGATTGTCGTATTCATTTCCTTGCGAATTTTATCCTTTTGCGGCCCTGTAATAGTATAGGGCCGATTGTAAGACTGCCTGCCTCAATCTCAGGGCCGAACATCATTTCAGCTACCAGGCCTGCAAACTCATCCTTTGGTTCAATACTATGTAACTCAGGTTGCGGGGTTCAAGGTTCACAGTTCACGGTTGGGTATATTTAGGGTGACATAGGTCTCACTCTGGACTTCCGTGCAGAATAGCCTGGCGTATCGCAAGAATCGGATGAACTCCGCATTCGTCTCGTAATCGAATCTTTCTTTCATTTGTTTAACTCTGAACCGTGAACCCTGGAACTTTGAACCTGAGTACTTCAATAGTCTTTACTATAGCCCAGGCTGATATTCAGGCTATAATACTTGATAAAAGGGATGACAGTCTTTCGGAAAACCTTAAGTTTAAGTTGAAAATCTTTACCATCTTCTTATATATTGAGAGGCTATTGTAATTATTTCTCATGTATAATGGTGCGGGATGAGACGGCATGCTAAAAGACTTTAAGCCCCTTAAGACCTATTTTATCGAGAACCGGATAGCCCTGATTATTGGACTCTCCAGCCTTTTATTTGTAGACACTCTCCAGCTTTTTATCCCCAGGATCATTAAAAAATCAATAGATTCTTTAACTGTTGGCAAGGCGAGTTCTGGGCTGCTCATCAAGTATGCGCTGATAATAGTGGGGATTGCAATTACTATGGCAATCTTTAGATACATCTGGCGGTATTTCGTATTTGGCCACTCCAGAAAGGTGGAAAAGGCCTTAAGAAATCGAATTTATAAACATCTGCAGACACTTTCCATTTCCTTTTACTGGAGAACAAGGACAGGTGACTTAATGGCACGTGCTGTCAATGATATTGATGCTGTGAGGATGGCTGCAGGTATGGGGTTAGTGGCCCTTACCGATGGAATTGTGCTTGGTCTGGCCACGATTGGTTTTATGTTATATATAGACATAAAATTAACTCTCATTTCCCTCATACCCACACCTTTTATCTTCTATTTTACCCTAACTATTACCCGCAAAATGGGAAGCGAATTTAAGAAGGTACAACAGACATTCTCTGAATTAACAGAGTCAGTCAGGGAGGTATTGGCCGGAATCAGGGTCATTAAGGCCTATAATCGCCAAGCATGGGGATATAGCAGAGTGAAGGAAAAGGGAGAGACATATATCTCCAATAATCTTGATCTTGCCAGGACTCTCGCTATATTTTTCCCGATGATGACATTGTTTACCAATCTTGGACTCGCTGTAGTTATCTGGATTGGGGGACGGTTCACTATTCTGGGGAATATTACCACTGGTGACTTTGTAGCATTTATTAGTTATCTCAATCTTCTAACATGGCCTATGATGGCGCTTGGTTGGGTTACGAACTTGATCCAGAGAGGTTCTGCATCAATGAGGAGGATAAATGGTATATTGGATGAGGTTCCACAGATTACCAATCAAACAACAAATCCATTCAGAGGAGTTATTAGAGGCGAGGTGTGTCTCAAGGGTTTAACATTTTACTACCCAAAGGAAAAAGACCCTGCCTTAAAAGATATATATCTCAGAACAGAGGCTGGACAGACTGTAGCAATTGTGGGCGGAGTAGGGTCAGGTAAGAGCACGCTCCTTCAAATAATACCCAGGCTCATTGAGACGGAAAGAAATATGGTGCAGATTGATGAAATACCTATCCATAATATAGACCTAAAAAATTTAAGGACATCTATTGGTTTTGTTACCCAGGAGACCCATATTTTTTCTGATACCATCTTTAACAATATAATCTTTGGTCGAGAAGGAGTAGGCGAGGATTTCATGAGAAATATCCTTGAGATCTCTCAATTGGCAGTCGATATCAATTCTTTTCCCAAGGGCATTTACTCCGTTTTAGGAGAAAGGGGAATAACATTATCAGGGGGACAGAGACAGAGGCTGACTATAGCAAGGGCTCTTGTTTCCAACCCCCCAATCCTGATTTTGGATGACGCCCTTTCACAGGTAGACACCAGGACTGAGGCTACTGTATTAAACCGTATCCTTGAAATGAGGCCGGGGAAAACGAATATTATTGTTTCTCATAGGCTTTCAACGATTAGGAGGGCAGATGTCATATTTGTGCTTAAGGATGGTAGATTGGCAGAAGAAGGTGATCACACTACCCTTCTGGCAGCAAAGAAGGAATATACAAGGCTGTACGAAAGACAGCAGTTGAGCGAGGAATTGGAAACTTGATACTCAAAGCCAATAATGACTAACTACCAACCAGCAAAGAAAAACAAGCACTCGATACTCCCTAATGTTGGAACTGGTTGCGTTTATTACATTCATCCAGTTTCGAGTTTCGAGTTTCGAGTTTCAATATGGAAAGACTATAGCAATGCATTTTGACTATGGATATATGGAAGAGGGCCAGCTTGGCAAGCCTTACAATATAGGTCTTTTAAAAAGGTTAATCCCCTATGCAAGGCCTTATAAGAAAATTCTTTTTCTCGCTCTCATCTTAACGCTTGCAATTACCCTGTTTGATCTTTCTATTCCCTATCTTCCCAAGATTGCCATAGATCGGTATATATTGTCTTTTTGGTACCCAGTTGACCAAAGGGTAATATCTGCTGACTTGGCAGAGGAGTTTAAGGAAAAATATGGCCACATTGTAGCGACTACAAAAAAGACCGGATTAGATTTTCTCTCAAGCTCAAAGCTCAAACAGATTGACCCTGTGGATCTTAGACACTACCAGGAGGAAGGGCTTATTTCCAAGGAACGATTTTATAGGATCCCTGTCAAGGAGAAGAATCAAAACAGTTTATTTACTAATAAGAAGGTAATACAAGGTGAAGGTTTTTATCTTTATATACCTGTTAAAGCATTCAAGAATGTCTCTTACGATACATTAATAAAATTAAGGCATAGAGACCTTAACGGTGTATTGCTCCTCGGAGTGTTTTTGCTTTTTTTGATCGGTGGGTCTTTTCTCTTGAATTATTGGGAATATTATCTTTTGGAGAGATCCGGACAGAATATGATGCAGGATATTAGAATGGAGCTTTTTGACCGGATTCAGGGGCAGTCCATTCGGTTTTTTGACCGAAATCCAGTAGGGAGACTGGTTACCAGAACAACAAATGACATCGAAAATTTAAATGAGATGTTCAAATCGGTTCTCATCACTGTGTTTAAGGATATATTTCTCCTATCAGGTATTATAATAGTCTTGGTACATTTGAACTGGCGTTTGGCGTTAATCTCTTTTATCCTTCTCCCCTTTGTATTTGGGTTGACATTGTTTTTCAGCAGGCAGGCAAGAGAGGTATTCCGGGAAATAAGGAAAAACATTGCTGCAATTAATGCATTTCTCCAGGAGAGAATCTCTGGAATTCGCATTATTCAACTTTTTGTCCAAGAAAAAATGCAGCTTGGACGCTTAAAAGATCTTAACGAAAAGAATTACCGTGCAAGCATGAGGCAGATCAAAATTTTTGCTGTATTTATGCCTTCAATGGAGGTTTTTTCATCTGTGGGCATAGGTCTCCTGCTCTGGTATGGAGGGGGGAAAGTTATATCAGAACAGCTCACTCTGGGCGCTCTTGTAGCCTTTATCGGTTATATCCAGATGTTTTTTAAGCCCATAAGGGATATTTCAGAAAAATACAATATAATGCAATCTGCCATGGCCTCGATGGAGCGAATATTCGCACTTATGGATCAAAAGGAGATAATTCAGGAACCAGAGATGCCTAAGAGACCGGTTAAGGTTGAAGGTCATTTTCAACTAAAAAACGTCTCTTTTGCCTATGAGGAGGGTTTTCCGGTCCTCGCCGATGTTTCCTTTGAGATTAAGCCAGGTCAGATGGTTGCCCTGGTTGGTATAACAGGGTCAGGAAAGACGACTATAATTAATCTTATTGAGAGATTTTATGAATTTGAAACAGGAAACATCCTTTTAGATGGCATTGATATCAGAGAGTGGCGGATAGAGGAGCTACGTTCCCAAATAGGCCTTGTTATGCAGGATGTGTTTATTTTTGCTGGCAGTATTGCAGAAAACATCTCCCTGGGGGATAAAAAGATACCAAAAGAAGCCCTGGAAGAGGTTTCCAGGCAGGCAAATGCCTATCAATACATAAAACGCCTTTCAGAGGGTTTTGATCATGAGGTAAAAGAAGGGGGTGTGACCCTCTCCGGTGGTCAAAGACAGCTTCTGGCCCTGAGCAGGGCATTGGCCTATAATCCAACTCTCCTAATTTTGGATGAGGCTACCTCCAGTGTGGATCCTGAGACAGAGCGTTTGATTCAAGACTCTATTTTTACCCTTTCAAGAAGGCAAACTACCCTTATTGTTGCCCACAGACCATCAACTATTCAGCATGCGGACAGAATTCTTGTTATGCATCACGGGCATATTGTTGAGCAGGGTACCCATAAGGAACTGATGGCCTTGGGAAATATTTATTTTCGTCTTAACCAATTACGTGAAAAAAATGCAAGTCGAAAGGATCGAAGCGGATACACTTCTTTAGCATGATGGAGGCCTAAGAAATACATGGAATAGAGTTTAGCCTCAGAGATCCAAGAAGGGAATAGGCAGAATGTAGTCGAGTCAATGAAAAATAAAAAAAAGAAATACCGTTTTTGTTAAAAGCCTTCTTCTCTAGTCACATAGTAGTTAAGGGTGTCCTTATCATCTTCATTAAGATCTATGAATACAATACCAATGTCATAGGTTTTATTATCAGGATTTATCTCAGTTCTTACGACCGTCGCCTTACCTTCAAAAAAATCAAAAGAGCCCGGCATCAAAAAGGTGATTTTTATAATAGTGCCCAGTTCAACTAATTGATTATATCTAAATAAAACACCGTTCCCACTAATATCAATTGATTTGCCAACTTTAGAAAAGAAATGACGTTTTGTTTTAGCATCGATATCAATTTTAATGTTAAAATTGCTTTTAACCCTTATATATTTCCTTCTTTCATCTATATTTTTTTCCATAAGGGTCCTTCAATGTTTTTCATGCCCCGATGATGATACTGCATAATTTGTTGGCGCAGTTCCTTTTTACTGAGGGAGTATAATAATAATTAGGCTTGTGCGTCAAGTGAAATTCAGCACAATATATAGGGGAGTAATGGTGTTATTTTTTAAAAAATTGAGAAAGATTATGGCTGATAATTTTGGCTAAAATTCTATATTATAGGACTTTCTTGATAAGCAATAATGTAATATCATCATTTTGTGTCTCTTGGAAATCCCTCACTTCTTTTAGTATGTTTTTTAGAATAAGTTCTAATTCTAAGTGAGAATATCTGTTCAGCGCCTGTTCTAAACGCTCTTGTCCGTATAACTCTCCCTCCTTATTGGCAGCTTCTGTAACACCATCTGTAAATAATAGAATAATATCTCCTTTATTAATTGGCACCAAAACATCTTTCAGATATTTTCTAATATCCTGAAAAATTCCTATCCATGTACCTTCAGTAGGAATAATTTCTGTTTTTCCTAAATTAGCTCGATGGATCATAATATCCTGATGTTT
>JAFDHR010000094.1 GCA_019308645.1 Deltaproteobacteria bacterium | reverse complement strand
GGATGATGAGGATCAGTGTCTCTATTATAAATCCCTTGGATATTTTCAGCATATACCTGAAATTTACGCAGATCTTGGCGAAATCGCCGCACATTTAAAGCCGGGCAGAGAAAAGAAAGAAGAAAAAATCATCTGTGCAAATCTTGGCCTGGCCATGGATGATATGGCAACAGCTATTAAAATTTATAAAAAGGCAGTGGAGAATAATATCGGTACGTGGCTCGAGCTCTGATTTTATAAATTTCACACCCACTTTTCAATAAATATCACTACCATTATCAACCCATACAATCTATTTCCACATTACACCTTATGTAACTTCTAAATACAAAAAGTCCACAAATAATATCCATACACACGAAGGCTAATATGAAAGATAAAAGAAGTGTTGGCATATTACTCTCTTTTGCATATAATCTTAGGCCTCTAAAAAATCTAACAATTTATGGTAATTGCTCAAAATCCTGTGGAAATTTATTGCTTTGTTAGGGCATGGGTGTCTTTTTTTGCTTATGCCCTTAAATATAACTTAAACTTAGTTGTCGTTTCAAAATTGGGTAATATAGACAGATCATATAACTATAAGGTCAAGTTGTTATTACCCAATTTTGAAACGACATAGCAAGGCGCCCTATTAGAAGGGCATAACAAAAAAAGACACCCATGCCCTTCCTGAAATTATTGAGCAGATACAATTTTTGTCACCCTACCAAAGAGAGCGGGCTTTTCTGAAGGAAAGCACATCCTTGTTACAAAAATATGAGTTATGTAAAAGTCTCAATCTATCCGTAAAAAGGAAAATAATCAAATGTCCGAATCGAGGATTAAGAAGCATCCTATCCTGAATATTCCTAAAAGAAAGAGGGTTGTATTTTATTGGAACAGCCAGAAATTACAGGCCTGTGAAGGTGAGATGATCTCATCTGCACTCTTTGCTAATGGGATACATGTATTTGGCCATCATGCGAAGGATAGATCGGCTCAGGGGATATTTTGCGCCAATGGCCAGTGTGCCCAGTGCACAGTGATTGCCAATGGGATCCCAGTAAAATCCTGTATGACAAAAGTAGAAGAAAATATGATTGTACTAAGCGTTGAAGGTTTACCAACGTTGTCGAAAACTATAGAAGATTATCAGTTTTCACATATTGAAGAGACCAACACAGAGGTTCTGATAATTGGTGGGGGCCCTGCTGGCCTTTCGGCAGCCCTACAATTAGGTGAAAGGGGCATTAAAACCATCATTGTTGATGATAAGGATAGGTTAGGGGGAAAACTGGTTCTTCAGACCCATAAGTTTTTTGGCTCAATTGATGATTGTTATGCTGGAACCAGGGGCATAGAGATTGCCAAAATTTTACAAGACAAAATAGGCAAATATTCCTCTGTGAAGGTATGGCTCAATAGCATAGCACTATATGTGTTTAGCGATAAGAAGGTGGGGATAGTTACCAATAACAACCAATATAGAATAGTCAAACCGAAAATTGTATTAAATGCTGCGGGGGCACGGGAGAAATCACTAATTTTTCCAGGAAATACCTTGCCCGGGATATACGGGGCTGGGGCCTTTCAAACCTTAGTAAACAGAGATCTCGTCAAGCCCGCGAAGAGGATATTTGTGGTGGGAGGGGGGAACGTAGGGTTGATTGCCGCTTACCATGCCCTACAGGCGGGCATTGAGGTCGTCGGGGTAGTTGAGGCCTTGCCTGAATGTGGGGGATATCAGGTTCATGCAGACAAGATAAAACGTTTAGGTGTCCCTATATATACCAGGCATACAATCCTAAGCGCTGACGGAGAGGAACATGTAGAATCGGTCACGGTGTGCGAAATAGATAATAATCTTAAAGCAATAGCTGATACAAAAAAGACCTATGAATGTGATACCATATTAATAGCTGTAGGGTTAAATCCAGTGAATGAATTCTATGAGGAAGCTAAACAGGCAGGAATGAAGGTTTTTGCAGCCGGTGATGCAAAGGAAATTGCTGAAGCATCCTCTGCTATGTTTAATGGGAAAATAGCCGGTTTAGAGGTTTCTCGCGAGCTTGGTATAGAGGATATGCCTATTCCACAGGATTGGTATCAAAAGGCAAATATCCTCAAAAGCCCACCCGGACCTCTTGGCACACCCCATTATGAGAGCTTTCCTCAAGAAAATATTACACCAGTATTCCATTGTGCACAGGAAATTCCCTGCAACCCGTGTGTGTCTGTGTGTCCGAAAGGGGTAATTTCTATTCCAGGTAACTCGCTTTTGGGGAAACCCCAGGTTGCCAACAACGATTGTATCGGTTGTAATAAATGTGTCTTTATCTGTCCAGGACTGGCGATATCATTGGCAGACTATCGCGATGATCCGAACAACCCCGTGGTTTCTCTCGCCTATGAGGTCTACAACTATGAATATAAAAAGGGAGACCAAGTGTTATTAACCGATTATGAAGGTAACCCCCTTCAAGGGGCAGAGATTATCGACACGGTGCTGAACAAGGCCTCACGAAAGACCCAGATCGTAAAGGTCAGGGTTCCGAAGGGGATTGCAAAAAAGGTAGCGGGATTCAGGGTTCAGAGAGAGGAAGCCACCCTACCTGTGGTGAAGCCAACTGCGGATAAAATTCCTGATGACGCCATTGTGTGCAGGTGCGAGAGGGTGACCGCTGGAGAGATTCGCAAATGGATTCGGAGGGGCGTAAGGGATTTGAATCAGATCAAGGCCATTACGAGAGCGGGCATGGGGGCGTGTGGATCTAAGACATGTGGAGATTTGATCTTGCAATTATTTAAGGACGAAGGGGTGCCTGCAGAAGATATTACATTGCATACAATACGACCGCTTTTTATCGAAGCACCTCTCGGTGTGTTCTCCAATATCTCCTATGGTGGTAACCTTGAATAAATCATATGATCTCATCGTGATTGGTGCAGGATCAGTTGGTGCCCCTGTGGCCATGGAATTTTCGAAAAAGAGGCAATCTGTATTGGTTGTAGACTCTCTCTCCTCACCAGGGCAAGGAGAAGACAAAAAGGCAATCGGAGGTATCCGGGCAAGCCATTCAGAGAAGGAAAAGATATTGGTCTGCCAGAGGAGCATAGAGCTTTTTTCAAAATGGAAAGATACCTATGGAAATGATATTCAATGGCAGAGCAATGGGTATTCATTCCCCGCTTACACAGAAGATCATGAAAATATCTTAAAAGATTTAATGAGAATTCAACAAAAATTTGGTCTGAATATTAAATGGCTCTCTGGTGAAGAATACAGGGAGTTGAATCCAGGAATTAATATGGAAGGATTGAGGGGCAGTACCTATTCACCAGAAGATGGCTCTGCATCACCACTACTGTTTACCCAGGCTTGTTACTTTAAGGCCTTGGAGTATGGCGCTGAATTCAGATTTAAGGAGACAGTTATTGGTTTTCATATTGAAAAGAATAGAATTATTGTAGTAAAGACGAATAAAGGTGAATATCACTCGGCCAATGTATTAAACGCTGCTGGTGTATATGCAAAAGAGGTTTCTAAAATGGCTGGGATTAATATTCCGGTAAAACCGGATTCTCATGAGGCGGGAATCTCTGAGCCGGTAGAGCCATTTATGGGGCCAATGATTGTAGATATGCGGAAAGAACGTGGCTCAAAAAATTTTTACTTTTACCAGAACATCCAGGGTCAGGTAGTTTTTTGCCTGACTCCTGATCCACCAATTTGGGGTGTAGACACTCGTGCCACTTCCATATTTTTACCAATGATCGCAAGAAGAATGATTACAATTATGCCCATGCTTTTAAATCTTAAAGTTCGACGTACCTGGCGTGGAAAATATCCCAACACACCTGATGGCTCTCCAATCGTCGGAAAGATGAAGGAATTGGATAATTTCTACCAGGCTGTTGGTATGTGCGGCCAGGGCTTTATGCTTGGGCCTGGTATTGCTGAGTTGATCTATAGAGTGGTAACAGAAGACTATAATGAAGATGATCCGGAAATCCTGGAAAATTTCAATCCTTATCGTGAGTTCATGGAGCAGGAGATATTTAAATAAAGTAACTGGTTGTCAGATTCAAGGTTCACAGTTCAGGGGTTCAACTTGGAGACATGAACCATTGTCCATGCCAAGACTCCTCAACCGGCTCATGAAAAAACCGCGGTGCTTGATGGTTCAACAAATAACCATTGAATCCCGATTTATCGGGAAACTTTGAACCTCCTAACCGCGGAAAAGAGCATGGGGATGTCTTTTTTTGCTGCATGCCCTTTAACAAGAGGTCTCAGCGTGCCCCGTAAATCGGGACACACGCGCAACGCGGATTTGACTATTATGCAACATGGCGGTCGGTGCCCCGATTTATCGGGGTCTGCCTGTGCATTACTTATAGGGCATGAGACAAAAAAAGACATCCCCATGCTCAATCACATAGTTTCTTTCATATATAACCCTGAAGCGAAGCGTCGGAGTCATTTGCTGTGTAGTTACTAAATAAATTCAAAATTTAAAATTTTCCATCCAAGGAGGCACCTTTGAAAAACGTTTACGATATCGTGATAATTGGTGGGGGAGTAATTGGCTCAAGCATTTCCTATAACTTAGTTAATGACGGATTCGATGGCGATATTTTGGTGATTGAGAAAGATCCTACGTATGAATTTGCATCCAGCACCCTGAGTGCTGGTGGTGTGAGAGAACAATTCAGCCTTCCTGAAAATATAAAAATATCTCAATATGGTATAGATATATTCGAAAATTTTGATGAAATAATGGAAATTAATGGAGATTCGGCTCACGCAGAATTCAAACAGCGAGGGTATCTCTTTCTTGCAGATGAAACAAATTTGGCGACAATCAAAAAGAATTATGAGACACAGAGGAGTCTGGGGGCACATGTATCGTTACTTTCCATTGATGAGATCAAAAAGTTAATTCCCCATATAAATACCGACAATCTGGTGAGTGGTTGCTTTGGTTCTCGAGACGGATACCTTGATCCTTACGGGGTTTTACAGGGATATGTAAGGAAGGGGAAAAACCTTGGCATAGACTATCTCTACGAAGAGGCAACCGGGATTGATGTAAAAGGGGATAGAATTGAAGGTGTCATCACCCATAAGGGCACACACATAAAATGTAGGATTGTTGTCAATGCTGCCGGCCCGCATGCATCTGTTGTCGGAAAAATGGCAGGCATAGATTTGCCAGTGGACCCTGTACGAAAGATGGCGTTTGTATTTGATCCTCAAATCAAATTTGATTATGATTTACCACTTGTAGTTGACACAGACGGATTACTGTACTTCCGCCATGAACCTGGTAAAACCATTTTAACAGGTAGATCAATCCCTGATGAGCAACCTGGCTTTAATTTTGAATGGGACAGAGATTATTATATGGACGTTGTCTGGCCTCAAGTAGCTAAAAGAGTTCCTCCATTCGATACCGCCAAATTAATCAGGGGCTGGGCAGGGCTCTATGCCATGAATACAACAGATGGGAATGCAATTATTGGTCATCTTGGTGATGTTCAAGGTTTTTATGGCGCAGTGGGCTTTAGTGGTCATGGACTGCAGCAGTCTCCGGCAATAGGAAAATGTGTGTCAGAGTTAATCCGGTTCGGAGAATACCAAACAATTGATCTATCGTGCTTTTCTTTTGATCGTTTTAAGACAGGAAACCTTGTGTTTGAAGAGGAAATGGTCTAAAGAAGTCGCAGAAAGGACCAGAGCATATGCCTTGGAGATGAAAAAAGCATCCCAGATCACCAGGTGATCATTGATGGCTAAGCAAAGAATCTTCGTAACCGTTCACGGGTCTGAACCTGTGAACGGTTACGAATCTTTTAACTTAGGAGGTTGCAGAATGGGCTCTTTTGAGAGGGGTTATAAAAAAGAATTAAACAGATTTGAATACCCGATTAGTCCAATTGAAAGGGGTTATAACAATCGAACATTATACATCGATATCTCTGATAATAAAATCTTGAGCAAACCAGTCACAGATGAAATGAAAAGGATATTTACCGGAGGTCGAGGATTTGGCTTATGGTTGTTATGGAACGCCATTAAAGAAAAAACCAAATGGAACGATCCAGCAAATGAGATATGTATAGCCTGCGGTCCATTAGGGGGAACTACCCTTTATCCAGGAAGTGGCAAGAGTATTGTAATTAGTATATCTCCGCTCACAGAGTCCGTTATGGATTCCAATGTGGGTGGCTATTTTGGCCCATATCTAAAATTTGCAGGCTGGGATGCCATGGAGATTCAAGGTAAGGCTGACAATGACATCATTATAATGATAGACGGCGATAGGGGCATAGTAAAGATAGTGAGTGCAGAAGGGTTTCCGAAGGATTCGCACTTACTCTGCGCAGCCCTTGCTGACCGATATAGCGAGGGAAATCTTAGGGCCATTTCAACAGTCTCTGCTGGCTCAGGAGCAGAACATACCCTGATGGGATGTCTCAACTTTTCCTGGTATGATAACATTCGTAAAATCTATCGTTATAAACAGGCAGGCCGGGGAGGTATTGGCACTGTTTTTCGGGATAAGAATATTAGAGCTTTAGTGACCAAGTTTTCCAGGATGACCTCAGATATAAACCACCCTGCTGATTTCGATAGGCTAAAGACAGGGGGACGGGCATACACCAAAGAGATCAGGACCCTTGATCCCAAACAAAATGAGATGGCAAAGGTGGGAACAACCCATCTGATCAATATTATGAACGACTATGACCTTCTTCCCACCACTAACTTTCGATTTGGGAGTCACCCTGATGCACTAAATCTTGGAAAAGAGGTATACCGCAAGAAGTTTCACCCCGGGTTCGATGGTTGCTGGTTTGGGTGTTCGGTGGCCTGCTCACATGGAGTCAAGGATTTCACCCTCAAAACCGGTCCATACAAAGGACAATCGGTGTGGGTGGACGGCCCGGAATATGAAACAATAGCGGGTTGTGGTGCAAACTGGGGAATATTCGATCCGGATTTTGTCATAGAAGCGAATTTTTATTGCGACACCTACGGCTTAGACACCATCTCTGCCGCAACTGCAACGGCATTTACCATGGAATGTTATGAAATGGGACTCATAAATAAAACCATTACCGGAGGGTTAGAGCTTCATTTTGGCAACAAGGATGCTTCCCTGGATATAATCCACCAAATGGCTAAAGGAGAGGGTTTCGGTGCCACAATAGGCCTGGGTGTGAGGAAAATGAAGGAGATATTTGCGAGGGAATATGGTTCTGACCCAACCATTATGAGGGACATAGGGATGGAATCCAAGGGCCTGGAATTTTCCGAATATGTGACCAAGGAATCACTTGCACAACAGGGTGGATACGGCCTTACCCTTAAAGGCCCCCAGCACGATGAGGCATGGCTCATATTTCTGGATATGGTTAATAATTTCATGCCCACCTTTGAGCAAAAGGCCGAGGCGCTTTGGTGGTTTCCTATGTGGCGGACATGGTTCGGCCTTAATGGCCTGTGCAAGCTTCCCTGGAACGATATTGTTCCTGAGGATAATAAGGGGACACCGGATCCAGCAAAGGTTATGAAGCACGTTCAGTGGTATGTTGAATATTTTTCTGCTGTTACCGGTGTGGATGTAAGTCCTGATGATTTGATAAAGATGAGTGAGAGGGTCTACAATTTTCAGAGAATATTCAATCTAAGGCAGGGCTTTGGAAGGCGTGAGCACGATACCCTTCCCTACAGGGCAATGGGGCCGGTAACCAAAGAGGAATATGAATCACGCAAAGACATGTATGACAGACAGTTAAAGGAACTTGAGATCATGGATCCTGGAGGTAAGAGTACAGAGGAAAAGCTTAAGGCCCTGAGGAAATACAGGGAGAATCGCTATGAAAAACTCAAGGATGCCACCTATAAACGTCGCGGCTGGACCTCAAACGGGATACCAACAGTTAAAAAGGATATCCAGATATCATCAGGCCAAATAAAACCGTTACATAAAAATTGCCCTATAGCTGGATAATGTAAAGTCACCTTATCTTACGTACAATATATTTTCTCTTGACTAAAAAAACTAAATTTTACAATAATGCGAGCGTAACTCAGAGGGGGATCAATGCATTAACAACGTTTGGGTTTGGTGTTTGAATCACCTTATCCACACCATAAAATCGATCTGAACAGGAGAGAAAAAACCATGTTAAAAGACAAAAAAATCGGGATAATCGGAACAGGAAATATGGGGGAGGCTCTTATCAGTGGGCTTGTTCATTCCCGCTCGTCTATTCCTGAAAACATCACGTGCTCA
>JAFDHR010000093.1 GCA_019308645.1 Deltaproteobacteria bacterium | reverse complement strand
AAGAAAATCCAGACACCAATTAAAAGAAGCATAGGGAACCAGGATACAAGAATTGTCATATACCATGGAGACGCGTCATCCGGTTTTGCAGTTATCTCGATCCCCTTATTACGTAAGATTTTTATTAGCTCAAGATCCTTAGGTGCAAATGTTCTAAAAAATCTGCCCTGATTTGAATTACCAGATATTTTGTCTCCCTGAATAGTTACCTGGCTGACCTCGCCTTGTTCTACCATGTTCAAGAATTGACTATAGCTTAACTGACCAGTCTGTTTAGTTTCTTTTTTAAAAATTTGAAATAGCAGGATCATCATAAGGCTGATAACCAGCCAGAGGGTTAGGTTTTTAGAAAATGTGTTCAACTGTGTTCTCCTTTATGATTACTTTTAAAATAGACAAATTATAAAAAAGTTTGTCGATTTTATTGGTTATTCGGTTGCGCTGCTCGTTTCGGTTATCGTTTCTCGGTTGGGCCTCTCCTTGCGCTGGCTGAATTTAGTCCAAGCAAGCGATAAATTATATAATTGGCGACTCGCTTTATCATACATATCAATCAGTTTGTTACATACATCAATGTTAACATAGCCTGGATAAATATCTTTAGCCTGGCTTAGAGAAACTATGGTTTCATTTGATTCTGCCATCGCATCGTCAAGGTATTTTTGAAACCCTTTCTTTTGGTGCCTTTTAGAGTGTCCTTCAGCTATTAGTCTCGGAATAGCTTTGGCTGAACGGCGAAGTTGATCTTTTAGATCATATTCCTCTTCCTTTGGCAGCTTCGGCAAAACATGCTTGAACACTGACAGCATTGCTTTGTAAGTGCCTTGATAAACATCCAAATCTTGAAAACTCTTTATTGGCTTTTTGACTTTATCCATAAACGCTCTACGAATCACGATTCGAGCCGCGTAACCGCAACCGTTTGACTCAACCGGAATGTTAACTGGTAGTGCAGAATGCTAAAGGATAAATACAAAATTCAAATGATTTACTTAAACATTTAATTATAGCACACTTTATTCAACTTTACATCTTAAAATCCTTTTTGTTTCCTGGGTGATCTTGTATCTATCATCAATCCTTATGCCATAAACCCATACTATATCATCATGGCTTACAAGAATAGGAATTTTTTTTCTCTCCTCCGATGGAATTTTATTATCAATAAAGATATCTTTCACCTTTTTAAACCCATTCACACCAAGGGGTATAAATTTGTCTCCCGTTCTGAAGTTTCTTGCTCTCAGAGGCCATTTGAGCTTGTCAAGGTCAAGGAATGCCTCTTGAGGCGAAGCAGTGGACAACATGAAATCATTTTTAGATATCTCCGAGAAGGAGATTGTTTTATTGATCTCCTGAATTTGAAATCTCCCCATATTATTTATAGAGTAGGAGAAATTATCAGTTTTAATCATATCCCCTAAAGAAAATCTGAGCCTGTTATATGTCTTCTTTACTATAATATTTTCAGGAAGGTTTACTTTGACCTGAGGTTTATCACTATTGGCGAGATTTATAATAGTCTTGATATGTCCTCTATCAATCTTTCTGAGGTTCCCCTTTATTTTTTTTATTGCCTGCCTGACAATGCGATACTGAAGAGAGCATGAAAGGTTATTAAAGGTGGTAAGGGAAAGGTCTAAGGAATGCTTTGAGAAATCAAAAGTGATCGTATCCAATAGTTTTGTTGCCTCTTCATCTATAAATTGGGTTTCCTGTCTGCATAGAAATGCAAGTTCACCTAAGTGTTCGACAAGCTTCGGTTGATAGTGGAGAAGCATTGGTAGCAACTCTAAGCGTATCTTGTTTCTTAGATACCTTGTTTCAAGGTTTGAACTATCTATTATAAAAGATTCGTCATTTTGTTTTAAATAGGTATGGATTTCATCCCGCGTTATATCTATGAGAGGTCTTATAAAACAATTTTGTCGAATTGGAGGTATTCCGGATAAACCGGTTAGCCCAGTCCCCCTTAGAAAATGCATAAGAACTGTTTCTGCCTGATCATTCATATTATGGCCAAGGGCGAGCTTTTGGGCATGATTCTCATCTATTGCTTTTTGAAAAAATTGATATCTCATCTCTCTTGCTTTTTCCTCGATAGAGCTCCCATGTGCCTTTGTTATGTTATTGGACGTATCACAGATCAAAGCCAGATTTAGTTTCTTCGCTAACTTGGCAACAAATTCTGTTTCTTTTTCATCTTCTTTCGGTCTTAACCCATGATCAAAATGGGCAACAGTTAGACTGATATTCAAGCACTTCCTAAGTTCATAAAGGATTTTCAAAAGGCAAACAGAATCTGCTCCGCCGGATACAGCTACAATAACGCTATCCCCTCTGTTGATCATTCGATATCCAAGGATAGCTGACAAAACCTTTTTTTCAGTGGGATGTAGGTTTAGTTTGTTGATATTTGAAACTGGAAACTTGAAACTTGAAAATGACATATGAAACTTATACCTTATATTCAATCCCTTAATAATATGATATATAGATCACAGATTTGGCCAGATAATTAAATATAAGATTAAACCATCATAAATCAAGTTTCAAGTTTCAAGGATCAAATATACATTGACCTCTGATGGAAAGTTTTATTAAAATTTGAAACTCGTCAGGGGTCAACAAGTAGCATTACTAAAACTTAAAGTTATAAGTAATCAAAGTCACAGAATATAACAATAAATCAAGTTTCAAGTTTCAAAAATGAATAAAGCCAAAATCTTAAAAGATATTAAACAACAACTCCGTCTTTTAGAGAAGGATAGACTTTCTCCTTATGCTACCTTGAGCACTCAGGCTGTCAGACGAAGAGACGAGCCAGAGATTGTTGACAGCCATAGGGAGAATTTTTCGATTGATGGGGATAGGATTCTCCATTCTTTAGCCTATTCCAGATATATTGATAAGACGCAGGTCTTCTACCTTATAAAAAATGATCACATTACCCATCGCGTTCTTCATGTGCAATTAGTCTCCAAGATTGGCAGGACTATAGGCCGTCTTTTAAGGCTGAATGAGGATCTTATTGAGTCTATTGCTCTTGGCCATGACATAGGACATACACCTTTTGGCCACGATGGTGAGCGTTTTCTCTCAGATTTATCTCAAAAATATGGACTGGGTAATTTTTTACACAACGTACAAGGTGTGCGTTTTTTAGAGGCAATAGAAAGGAAGGGAGTTGGTTGGAACTTATCTCTTCAGGTTTTGGATGGCATCCTTTGTCATAATGGGGAGGTGCATAATCCAGCCTTATACCCTGATAAAGATAAAGATTTTACTCGATTGGAAGAAGATATAAAAAAGGTGATAGAGGATCCAAATGCACCTATCTGGCCCATGACTATGGAAGGGTGTGTTGTTAGGATGGCAGACACCATTAGTTATATAGGGAGAGATATAGAGGATGCAATCAGACTGGGTTTGATAAAAAGGAATGAAATACCGGAGGATTGCCGTCACATATTGGGAGAAACAAATGGAACTATTGTATATACCCTGGTTGAGGATTTGATTGCAGAGAGCCTGGAAAAACCCTCTCTCTCTTTTAGCCCTGATGTTGCACGGGCCTTAAAAAGGCTTAAAGATTTCAACCAAGAGTTTATATATACCAATCCCAAGGCGAAAAGCCAAACCGATAAGTTATTATTGATGTTTGAGATGCTTTTTAATAAATATTATAAAGATCTAAAAGCTGGTAATGATAATTTGGTTATTTTTGAAGAATTTTTAGATGGAATGTCCTCTCAGTATAGAGATACTACACCTCTTGCCATGATTGTCCGGGATTTTATCTCTGGAATGACTGATGATTATTTTTTACGCCAATGCCAGGAGAACCTCATGCCTCAAATTTTATCAGGGCGGTATTGAAATGTGACATTTTTCAATAGTCTTTGCCGCAGACCCACGCAGACGGACACAGACATTTTGTTCGGCGACGCTTGTCCCGTGAAATGCAAAGCCTATTTCACTGGGATGGCCGAACAAAAGAGGCATTCAATTTGCGAAAGAAACATTTTCATCTATGGATATTAACAAAGCTATCCTTAATAGCTAAATAATAGCTATTTTTAAGCTACATTGTAACTACTTGTTACTGTTACAATTTTATCAAATTATTTTTTTTAAAAACTTGTTGACAAACAAGTTATAAAAAAGTAAACAACCAAATACTAATTACTCAATTGGTAAAAAAATCCTTTCATATCAGTAAATATGCTCTCATTATTATACATTCCTTATAAGCTTGAATTAGTCTTTAGAAATAAAAAATTATTAAAGATTATTAAAGAATCTAAAAAGCCTATTATGTGATGTAGTATCACATAATAGGCTTTTTTTACTTTTTTTATCCTAATTACCATAAATTTAAAAAGCTAATTATGGAGGCTCAAAACGTATGAACACCGCAGGTGAAGTAAAAGAAGGGGATGTTCTCCTAAAACTCGAAAATATTCATATGGCTTTTGGGAAGGTTCAGGCCATAAATGGTGTTGACTTAGAGGTTAAAAAGGGAGAGATACATTCTATTATTGGGCCAAATGGTGCTGGCAAAACTGTAATGATGAATTGCATTAATGGCCTTTATCGTCCCCAGCAGGGAAATATTTTTTTCAAGGGACAGAGAATCAATAATCTTGCTCCTCATACGATTGCTGCCCTTGGGATAGGCAGAACTTTCCAGAAGCTTGAGCTGTATGGTGGAATGACCGTTACTGAAAATATCAGGATGGGCTCACATATACATCTCAACGCAAACATCCTGAACGGGTCTATATATGTAGGTGGTGTAAAAGAAGAAGAGATAGAAGACCGGAAATTCATCGAGGAGGAGATCATCGATTTATTAGAGATCGAATCTATCCGTGATCAGGTTGCACACATGCTTCCTTATGGCTCACAGAAGAGGGTTGAGCTCGGAAGGGCCCTGGCACTCAGGCCAGAGGTTATCCTTTTGGATGAACCCATGGCAGGCTTGAACTTAGAAGAAGTAGAAGACATGGCCAGGTTTATTCTCGACATAAACGAAGAGAAGCGCTGGAAGATAACCTGTGTATTAGTAGAGCACGACATGGGTGTGGTTATGGATATCTCCCATAGTGTTCTTGTCCTTGATTTCGGCAATATAGTTGCTGATGGAACCCCGGATGAGGTTGGCAAAAACCCCCAGGTTGTTAAGGCATATTTAGGTGAAGAGGATCTTTACGCAACAAGGAGATAAAATGGCAGAAAAGATAGAAATAACAGAAGACCTCACTATCCCACAAGTATTTTTAAAAAGATGCAAAGAATATGGAGCTGGAAAGGTTGCCATGAGAGAGAAGGAATTTGGAGTATGGCTGCCTTACACATGGCAGGACTACTATGATAGGGTAAAATATCTATCTCTGGGGATGGTCAGTCTTGGACTAAAAAGAGGGGACAAGGTGGCCATGATTGGTGATAATAGGCCGGAAGGTGTCTGGGCAGAGATGGCTGCTATGTGTGCCGGAGGCATACCGGTCTGGCTCTTTCAGGATTGTATGATGGATGAGGTCAAATATATAATAGATCATTCAGATAGCAAATTCTTGGTAGGAGAAACCCAGGAGGAGGTTGATAAGGCATTAGCCATTATGCCTGATTGCCCAAAATTAGAATACGTAATATGGGATGACCCAAAGGGGATGAGGCGCTACCATCAGCCAAATTTAAAAAGCATAATAAAGACCCAGGAGCTTGGCAAGGAGCTTGATAAAAAAGAACCGGATCTATTTGAAAAAATGATAAATGAAGGCAATGGTAAAGAAATCTGCCTCCTGTTTTATACATCAGGCACAACCGCCCTTCCCAAAGGTGCCCTTCTAACCCATTACAATATGCTGAGCATGGGTAAAAATCTCATGGCAGTTGACCCATGTTATGACACCGATGACTTTGTATCCTATCTTCCCTTTGCCTGGATCGGGGAGCAGATGATGTCCATATCCTGCGGCCTCCTCATAGGCTATACACTTAATTTCCCGGAGGAACCGGAAACATCCCAGCATAATATTCGAGAGATCGGGCCTCATGTAATGTTTGCTGCGCCACGGCTTTATGAGGGCCTGACCCGTCAGGTTCAGGTAAAATATCTGGATGCCACCTGGATAAAGAGAAAGGCATATGAGGTGGCTACAAAGATAGGGTATTATGTGGCGGATCTAAAGTTTGAAAAGAAGCCTATTCCATGGTACTGGAAGGTCCTGAATTATTTTGCTTATGTGATTATGCAGAAGAAGCTCAAGGATCACCTTGGAATGTCGCGACTCCGGTATTGTTACACGGGCGGCGCTGCAATGGGTCCCGAGCATTTTCGCTTTTTTCATGCCCTGGGTGTAAACCTAAAACAAATATATGGGCAGACAGAGGTAGCTGGAATATCCGTTACACACAGGGATGGGGATATAAAATTTGACTCAGTGGGGACCCCTATACCTGAAACTGAGGTGAAGATCACAGAAGATGGAGAGATCATCTCCAAAAGCCCATCGGTGTTTCAGGGTTACTATAAAAATGATGAAGAAACAAAGAAGACATTAACGGATGGATGGCTTCACTCCGGTGACACCGGTTTTATCGATGATGATGGTCATTTAGTTGTCTTTGACAGGACAAAAGATGTTTTGAAACTGAATGATGGCAAGCCTTTTGCCCCCCAATACCTGGAAGCAAGGCTCAAATTCAGCCCATACATACAGGATGCCTGGGTTATCGGGGATAACTTACCCTATGTAACTGCTGTTATGTGTATTGATTATTCTGTTGTTGGCAAATGGGCAGATGAGCATAAGATTAATTATACAAGTTATCCGGAACTTTCACAGGATCCAAGGGTCTATGACCTTGTTCAGAAACAGATAGAAGAGGCCAATAAAGCTCTTCCTGAACCGGCCAGGATAAACAAATTTGTTAACCTCTACAAGGCATTTGATGCAGATGATGAAGAATTAACCAGGACCAGCAAGCTAAGGAGGGGTTTTATGGGTCAGCGTTACAAGGATATTGTAGAGACCCTTTATAAGGATGCAGACACGGTCCACCTGGATATGACAATCACTTATGAGGACGGAAGGGAACAACCTATAAAGACAGATCTGCGTATTCAGGAGATCACTATGTGATAAGTAGTAAGCAGTGGGCAATAATGGGAAGGTATAAGGACTTTGACTTATAAATACTAAACTCTAAATCCGAAATACTAAACAAATCCAAAGGACCAAAATTAAAAATTCAAAACAGTATGATTTAGAAGACAGGACTTTAAAGTTTACAAAGGAGGTAATAGAGTTTGTTAAAAATCTACCAAGGACTATAGCTAATATTGAGATAATAAAACAACTTGTCCGAGCTTCTGGTTCTGTGGGAGCAAATTATATCGAAGCGAATGAGGCCTTAAGTAAAAAAGATTTTGCCATGCGCATCAAGATTTGCCGAAAAGAAGCTAAAGAAAGCAGATATTGGCTGAGACTTATTGAAGTAAATGGGCCGGATGCTGAAAAACAAAGGAAATTATTGATTCAGGAGGCAACTGAACTTATGAAAATCTTTGGCTCCATTCTGGAGAAGACAAAATAAGTTTTGATATTATGATTTTGTATTTTGAAATTGTTTAGAGTTTAGAAATTAGGATTTAGGATTTTTCATACTTTACTGAGCGCATTACTTCTTACTAAACAAAAGGGGGTAGAGAATGGAACTATTTTTAATGACCCTTACTACCGGGATTATGGTTGGAGGGATATATGCCTTAGTTGCACTGGGCTGGGTTTTAATCTACAAGTGTTCTGGGGTATTGAACCTTGCCATGGGTGAGCTAACTCTTATAGGGGCCTATGTAACAATTTATTTTTATTTAATGGGCGTTCCCTTCATCCTGTGCATCTTGTTTACCCTGATCATTGGTATTATACTCGGTATTTTAATAGAAAGGATTTTTTTAGACAGGCTTATCGGGGAGCCGATCCTGGCAGTAATAATGGTAACCGTAGGAATCTCTTTTTTCCTTAAAGGATTGGTTGGGTTTGTATGGGGAACTGATACCAGGGTCTTCACGCCAGCCATCTTTTCC
>JAFDHR010000092.1 GCA_019308645.1 Deltaproteobacteria bacterium | reverse complement strand
CTTCTCAACCAGTCTACCAATTTGATATCTGAAAACTGGCTTTCATAAATAGACTTACGATTACAATATGAGCCTTCAATATATTTAAACTGAGAGTAATTGTTGACTTTGATATGGATAGTGAAACATCGGGCGAGATGTGCTAAGCACAATATATTGTGAATTGTTTCACTCCTTCCTTGAATTTCTTGTTGTCAATTTTGATTGACCCCATTGCGATTTTCAATTATAATTTCGTAACGTTAAATCATTTTTCCTCAGTCATTTGAGCCTGTGTAGGTTAACTTGCATGCAGAGAACCTCAAAGAGAACACTCTCCAACTCCTGATAGAACTTGCTGCCACAATGATTTTCCCATAAATAAGGAGAAATATACGCATGTCTGCGGGTCTTAGAAAAAGGAGGAGAAGACATTGAAAGAAGAGGCGAAAAGAATAATTGAGATGGTCAAGAAAGGGATACCTGATAAGGAAATAATGAAGGAGTTGGGCATCCAAACAGTAGCTTCTTTAAAGCGGATGTATTATGATGCATTGGTCGAAGCTGGAAAGATTAAGGATATTTTGACAGAGAGAGAAGTTGAAAAGAAAAAAACCGTAAACATCACCAAGAGAGGAACCATTATTCTCGGCAAGACACTGTTGTTAGAAAAATTTGGTTTTAAGGAAGGAGATAGATTTACAGTGTCAAAAAAGAAAGACAGCATCATTCTTAGAAAAAACAAGGAAGAAATTCTTTCCGAATCCCCTGAATAGCTTATCTAAATTGCGATAGCTGGATATACCAACCTGGTTTTCTCTTTTTACATCGTCGATTTCAGCAGGCTTCATAGCCATCTTGAGATTCTGAAGTCAACGAATACAACCTTGTGACGGTCAAGGGTTTCTCACCTTTGTTGCTCAGCCAGCCTCAGAGTTTCCGTTTTACGCTTAATCACATCCTCTTTTTCTTGAGCAGACTTTTCGTCTACTCTCATATTAGGGAATCGTGAGACCAGGTACGATTTGAGGGTACTGCCGAAAATTTTAAAAAATGTGTTTCAAAATATATATTTTGTTATACACCTATGATAAACAAAGCACCACATTACCTTTTTGCGTTTTTATATTTAGGTACTCTTTAAGAAGATGAAAATTGCCAGCTTTAATACCAATGGAATAAGGGCTCGCCTCTCTATTATTACGCAATGGTTAGAAAGGGAGGAACCAGATGTGTTATGTATCCAGGAGACAAAGGTGCAGGATAAGGATTTCCCCAGAGAGACCTTTGAGGATTTAGGCTATCACTGCACCTTTTGGGGACAAAAGTCCTATAATGGGGTTGCCATACTGAGCAAAAGATCACCAGGAAAAGTATCCTTTGGGTTTGGCGATGGAGATGAAGCAGAAGAGCCAAGAATGATAACTGCCTATATCAAGGATATACCCATTGTAAATACCTACGTGCCTCAAGGAACCGCACCTGATTCAGAAAAATTCCTGTATAAACTTAAGTGGTTTCAACGTCTTCATGATTATTTTTCACGTCACTTTCAATCGAGTGAGCCTCTTTTATGGGTGGGGGATTTTAATGTGGCTCCAGAACCAATAGATGTACATGATCCCAAAGGCCTTTTAGGGAGTATCGGGTTTCATCCTGATGAACACGTTTTTCGTATGCACCACCCTGATGAAAAGGCCTATACCTTCTGGGATTACAGAATTCCTTATGCGGTGCGCCGCGGTATTGGGTGGAGGATCGATCATATCTGGGCCACACCATGCCTGGCAGAAAAATCAAAAAGGACATGGATTGATGTTGCTTCAAGAAAATTAGAGAAGCCATCAGATCATACCTTTATTGTAGCGGAATTTGAAATAGATGAGGCCAGTTGATTGCTGTCGGTTGTCCGTTGTAAAAGATAATAGGTAATTATGATTGCTCCTTCAATTAAATCCTCTCACCCACTCCTTTCAGTCGTCAGGGTACTCAGATAATACTGAGATGATTTTTTCCGTGACATGCTATAATTAATCGGTGTAAACCCCCGGCTTTGCCGGGGAGACTCCCAGAGTTTGACAATTCCTGGAACAGAGAAATAGATTCCGTCAGGAAAATACAAAGGATCTTTGCTTGTCAGCGCTTATGGGCCATAAACAATTATGTATTTACGTCCTGCCGTGACGAAGTTGGCCCGAGAATACACCATGAAACCAAGAAAGGTTCGACAAGAATATAGACCCGTCGCACCTGCTTAGGAGTTGCCACCTTTAGGTGGCGCATGGTTTTAAGACCGCTTTGAGCGGTTCACACTTTCAAGCCTCCGGCTTTGCCGGAGGTGTATGACTGTGGCCAATAATAGTGGAAATGCACTTGACAGTGTCATTGCTGCTTTCGCAACCTTTAAAGCCCTTCAAAAACGATTCATCTTTAATAAAAATTCTCCCTATGCTTTAGAGGGGTGGGTATATGTGTGAATGCCATAAATTGATTCACTGCTGAGATTAACACTGTTAGATAAAATGAAAACTCTCGAAAGTGCTTTTTTCTTTATTGGAAAAGAGAATGAACATTTTGTGCTGTAGCATTATAAAGGTATCTAACAGGGAGAGGAGAGCCCAGATCTTTATTTTTTTATCAGTATGCTAAGAGTCTCTGGTGTGGGTCAAAAATATTTTTGGATTTGCTTTTTCTTTACAAACAGGCAATACTAAAAGGCTATAATTGATCAGGAGAGATCAATGACTCAGATAACCGAAGGAGTATATTTCATTCAAGGGCAGGACGAAATGATTCCAGACTCCCATATATATGTGGTGGGAAAACCGGACTCACAGGATCTTTCAATTATTGACGCAGGGCTTATGGGCAAAGGAAGTTACAAGATACAGTCTATACTGAATATGGGAATCGAGCTTAAGGCAATTGCGAGGATTATCATGACCCATACCCACTTAGATCACATAGGGTGTCTTGCTGAAATCAGAGAACAGATTCCCTGGGCAGAACTATGGGTGCATGATACAGAGGCAGATCCTCTGGAGAAGGGCGATGAGAGAACTGTCTACGGTATGGAAATGTTTCAAAATATGTGCATGATGCAATATAGCCTTAAACCAGGTGCCTTTACATTCTATGTTGATAGAAGGCTTCAGGGTGGCGAAAGCCTGGATATTGGTGGAATGACATGGGAGGTGTTACACATCCCCGGACATTCCCCTGGCAGCATAGGTCTCTACAATCGGATGGAGAAAATCCTCATCCCTGGTGATGTAGTGTATGCTGATTATGCTATTGGCCGTTTTGATCTACATGGAGCAAATGGTTCGGAGCTTAAAAATTCCCTATTACAACTTGCCAAACTTGAGGTGAATATCCTTTTGCCCGGTCATAACCGGATCGTTACAGAACTTCCAGCTGGGTACATAGCAGAGACAGCCAAACAGTGGGCACCGTATCTTACGTAAACATATTGTCCGTTGAATGTGGTCAGTTGTCTGTTGTGAAGAATAGCACAGAAACAGTATCCTATACAAAAAACCAAATATTTTAGTAGCGTTCAAAAGTTGAGAACTGATTGTTATTTAGGCCACATGATAAACACGTAATACTATTTAGGGTAATAACAATTTCTTCAAGGCGATATCTATTGGGCTCAGATGGAGATGGTCAAATATTTGGGCTTTAACAGATCATTTGCAAATCCCAGGGAGCTTTATGGAGCAAACCCCAAATATTTGACCTATGCAGAACACAGTGGAATTTTTTTGAGATATCACCTTTCAGAAACAGTCATTACCCTATTAATCATCAATGACTCAACACTTGAACGTTACCAATATTTTACCCCAACGGACTACCTGCAACGGACAACGGACACTACTATGAGAAGATTTCGGCAGAAATATTATGATTATTTTTCCCACATCTATGACCGGTTCGTTGCCCTTCATTCTACTGACAGAGCTTTAAGCTTACGATATTTTTTAGCAGATAACACAGGACTGAAAAAAGGGGATAAGGTGTTGGACATCTGTACTGGCACAGGATCGATTCTCATCCCTCTAAAAGAAAAGGTTCAAGCACAAGGTCTCGTAGCAGGGGTAGATTTTTCCATTGGGATGCTTAAGGCAGGGAGATCAAAGATACCTAATCATGGCAGTATCTTCTTAGTATTGGCTGATGTAGCGTATTTGCCATTCAAGAAAAAGATTTTTAACGCGGTAACCTGTTCCCATGCCTTTTATGAGCTGAAAGGAAAAACCCAGGATAATTGCCTGCAGGAGATAGGGAGGGTTCTAAAGCCTGGTAGCTTTTTTCTTATGATGGAACACGACGTTCCCAAGAATTTTTTTATCAGAATGCTTTTTTATCTTCGTTTACTGTCCATGGGCCCAAAAAAGGCCCTTGAGATTGTAAGGCATGAAAGAGAGCTTTTGATGAGATATTTTAGATCCGTTGAAAAAATGTCTACACCCACTGGCAGATCAAAGGTTATGATCTGTAGAGGGAGAGGTACGTAGAAATTGCCTGCTAATCTACCGCCAGCCTATTTTGAGGCTGAAAATCGATACAGGGAGGCCAAGACTCCGGCAGAGGGGATAGCTGCCCTTGAAGAGATGCTCGCTATTATGCCAAAGCATAAGGGTACGGATAAACTCAAGGCTGACCTGAGACGCCGCATTTCCAAGCTGAAATCCAAACAACAAGAAAAAAAGAAATTAGGGAGGCGAGATAGGGGCTATAAGATTGAGAAAGAAGGGGTAGGGCAGGTTGTTCTCATTGGTGCACCGAACGTTGGAAAATCCTCATTAGTTACAGCTCTTACAAATGCAGATCCGCAGGTAGCAGAGTTTCCTCATTCTACCTGGAAACCCACTCCGGGTATGATGTATTTTGAAGACATACAGATTCAACTTATTGATACACCTCCGATAAGTAAAGAGCATACAGAACCATGGCTTTTTGATATTATCCGGAGGTCAGATATGGTCCTTGTTGTAGTAGATGTGCAAACAGATCCGGTACAGCAATTGGAAGAAACTATTTCTTTTCTTGAAGAACACAGGATAGCCCCTCTCAGGCTATCCAATCTTTATGAAGATAAAGCTGGGTGGACTTTCTTGCCCTTCTTGGTAATTGCAAATAAAAACGATAACCACTTGATAGATGAAAATTCTGAGATATTCAAATCTCTCTTAAAGGATGATTGGCCTTTGGTCAACGTTTCTGCAAAGACCGGTCACCATTTTGATATACTCAAACAAACCCTATTCGACATGTTAGAAATCGTACGAGTATATACAAAAACCCCTGGCAAAGAACCAGATATCGGTAACCCTTTTGTATTGAAAAAAGGATCTAAGATAGAAGATCTTGCCTTAAAGATCCACAAGGATTTTTTAGAAAAACTCAAATATGCAAGAGTATGGGGAAAGAATGTCTACGATGGTCAGATGGTTCAAAGAGACCACATTCTTCAGGATGGTGATATTGTCGAGGTCCGCGTATAAGGACTAGGTCTCAAGGATCGGTTCATAGGACATTGTAGGCATTTGATTCCTGATTCCTGAATCATGATCTCTGAAAGGAGTATTTCATGGATATTAAAGGTGTCCTGTTTGATTTTGATGGGACACTTACTGTCCCAGGGGCAATAAATTTTCTTGAGATCAAGGAATCTTTGGGGTGTCCGCCGGAGGTGCCAATCCTTGAATTCATCGAATCCCTTGATAAAAATGAGCAGCAAAAGGCCTATAGCTTTTTAGATAGGCATGAGGAGGAAGCGGCAAGGATATCTTTTCCAGCCCAGGATGCAGAGAGTGTAATAAGGGAGCTTAAAAAGAAAGGCTTACCTTTAGGTATTATTACCAGGAATTCTCTTAATGCAGTATTACTTGCCCTTAACAACTTTGATCATGTCACGGCAGATGATTTTGCTATTATTCTGACGAGGGATGATGGTATACCAAAACCTGACCCTGCTGGTGTGCTAATTGCAGCAGAAAAGATGGGCATTTTGCCCGAGGAGTTATTGTTGGTTGGGGACTTTTCCCTTGATATTATGGCAGGACATGCTGCAGGCGCCAGGACTGTTTTGATTGTTCATGATACTACTCGTATAATCCCTCCTCACCCTGAGCCAGATTATACAATACATCATTTTAGAGAATTGATACCTCTTATTTCACCTCTAACCCCTATTTCGTAACAGAAAATAACCAGAATTTTTAGGTTTAATTTTCTTGACGCTTACTCTCGGCCCATATATTATGCGTTAATTACATTTAGGTTACTATGTATTCCATGTTAATTTAGTGGGCTCTCTTTAATATATGACTATGTGGAGATAAAAGGAGTTAAGCTATTTCCGAATATTCACAGAAAAGCAGTAGGATAAGCACCTTCCACATCCTTCGCCACGAAACAAGGCATCTCAGATCCCAACTCAGGCTTCACTCTCGGTGGAAAAGGACGGTTTTAATCATCCCACTTCTTGCAAGCGAGTATACTGATCCCTCAAACCTGCCAGTATTCAGAAGCATCCTCAGGTACCTGCATATAGTGCCTTACCTTTCCCATATCATCTTTGGTCTTGACAGGGCCACTGAGGAAGAAGCCTTTCAGTTAAGGGATTTGATAAAGGCCGCAGGACTCAAGAATTACCTCATCCAGTGGAACGATGGGCCTGGCTTCGGCAGTATCTATAGAAAGCTTAACGAATCGGGATTCAACATCAAGGAACCCGGCAAGGGTAAGAACATGTTCATCAGCTTCGGCATTGCAATTGCCTTGGGCGCCGAGTCGATTGGGCTGATCGATGCCGACATTCGGACATTCAAGAGAATACAACTGGACAGACTCTTCTACCCGATAGTGGTGCTCAACTACGACTTCTCAAAGGCATACTACGCGAGGATCTCCGAGAGAGGAGAGCTCTACGGCCGGGTGAAACGGCTGCTATTGGACCCCCTTTTACTTTCCCTGAAGAGGAAGTTTACAGAGACCAGAGAGGAGAGAATGCTGCGCCTGATTGATTTCCTGTTGACCTTCAATTACCAGCTCTCCGGCGAGGTGGCGTTTCATGTGGATCTCCTCAAGAAGATGCGCTTTGCCACCAACTGGGGAGTAGAGATCTTCACCTTGATAGAGGTGTACCGCAAGGCCTCCTCCCCTGCGCAGGTCATGTTTAGCGATGAGCCCTTCGATCACAAACATCAGGATGTATCAATAGAGGATCAGGCAAAAGGCCTTAACCGAATGGCGATAGATATTGTGACCACCCTCATGAATGCCCTCATTATCGAAGAGGGGCTTGAGATCTCGGATACTTTTTTCAGGGATTTAGGTATCACCTATCAGGCTGTCGCTGAAGAGCAGATCAAAAAGCACTCAGATGACGCGAGCTTTAGCAACCTCAAGCATGACCGCGATGCCGAGGAACACCTTGTAAAAAAAGTGTTCCACCAATCTATTCTTCAGGCAGGCGAGGGTCTTACTGCGCCGTTTAGAATGACGGAGATGTTCTTGAGGTTCGTCACTACCCACCCCGAATTCAAACCCTTTCTTGAAAATGGACTCGCCGAGGCTATAGTGGAGGTGGAGCGTAAGAGCCAAAAAAGCATTTTCGAGATGCCGCAGACTGTATCATGGGAGCGAGTGGCAAGTAAGATACCGAGAATATACTATGATTTGATAGATGTGGTTGAAGAGGAAAAGAGGCGCTTTTCTTGAAAATAGAGACTATCTTACAGTCAACATCTCCCTCCAAAATTCAGTGCTGGGGTCTGTGAGACCAGTGCACTGAAACCTGAGGCTAATTATCTTAAAAAGCGTTGTCTGTGCTGTGGCTATTAAAGGTACCCTATTCCCCTACCGTAGAATTTAACAGAGTAACCCTGATTATCAACTTCTTCGTGCTCTGATTGCAAGTGAGCCTTCTTTATCTTGTCTTAAATATAAATCTCAATTCCTCTGCTTCGCCTTCTCGTCCCACACCTGGATCAGATAGTCCTTATGGTCTTCGAATACCTGGGCCTGCTCCTCGACTACTTCTTCGGCCTGGCTTGAAGTCATTTTTCGAGTTCGGTTGATGAAGGAGGCCACGCGTCCCAAGTACAGGGGAGTAACCAGGTTGACCAGCTGGGTGCGGTTATAGGTCCAGCTGTGGAATGTGGCTGCTGTTTCGTAGAGGACGTGGACTGTAACCAAAAACATTATAATTCCAACGAGTATGTCCGCTGACTCGATCTCCTCGATCTGTTTAATAACCCCGCAAAGCGGTGTCATAAGCCATTATTACCCATCCTTACGACGTATCGATTATTGTAATGTTCCTTTTTTTCTCAAGGCTTGATTATTTACTCAAAATTCAGAAGGATATCTGAGTGAGTTATCAATGAAAGGCTAATTTTTATTGAGGGTTTCTCTTAACCTAAACTCCATAAAGGGTGGCTCAATAGAAACCACGTTGATTCTGTCGTTTGGCAGAATGATTCGATCTCGGGTGATCCGAAAGACCCTGTTTCCTAAACGGGCCATAGAGAGATTGATTTCGGCATGTACGTTTCTCCTGCTTAAGGTACTCGCATCCTTTCGAAGTCCTTGAACAGTGATCGCTATCTCCGGATTCACAGGTTCCAGGACTTCTATTTTTTCAGGGACATTTGTTAACTCCAGAGGAACCCTTATAGTTACCTCAAAATTCTGCTGCCCGGCAAGTAACAGCCAGAATAGACACACCAAACCCAATGCCGCTATCTTTATAGGCCATCTATGAACCGTGAGGGACAGGATCATTTCTGGCCAGCTTTTAACAGCAGGCCCGGTTGATGCCAGGGCCTCTTTTACCAGTTTAGAAAGCTGCTCGATATTTGTCACATGTATCATTTGCCTACCTTGGGCTACAGATATTTCTCCACGTTCCTCAGAGATAACCACTACCAAGGCATCGCAGCGCTCGGAAAGACCCAAGGCTGCTCTGTGTCTGGTACCCCAATCATTTGGGAGGCCCTCAGCAGAACTTAGAGGGAGATAACAGGCTGCCTTGGCGATCCTGTCCCTTCGAATAAGCAAGGCCCCGTCATGTAGAGGAGATTCTTTGTGAAAGATACTCATCAATAACTCAGGGCTCGGCTCACTATCTAATGGGACACCACCAGTAATCAACTCCTCCACTAAGTCCGCACGCTCAAAGATTATCAAAGCGCCTGTCTTGAGCTTAGCCAGCGAGAAGGTTGTACTAACAAGGTTCGGTATCCAATCAGCTGACTTGGAGAAACGGCGGAGCGAAATCATTTGAAGTGGATTGACTCTCTCCAGCACCTGGCGGATCTCCGATTGAAATAGGATAATTATTAGGACTACCAAAACCTGCCAGAGTATTTGGAATACCCAGGTGGTAAGAAATAGTCCCCAAAATCGAGCAAGGGTAAATATAACTCCCAGGACCAACAGACCTACCAGGGCCTTGAAGGCTTTCGTACCCCAAAACCAGAGATAGAGATGGTACACTAAAACTGAGAGAAAGAGGATGTCCAAGACATCCTGAAATCGTAAGTTTGTTATGATTGAAAAAATATGCATGCTCGATTATCCAAAGGTTTTAAAAATCGTTCTCAATGCTTATTAATATGTTTTTATAGGTATCATATATTCTTGTCCAAATGAAGGTAATTTGTTGAATAAAAGCATTTCAATGATTTGATCACATTTTATCTAACATAGTTAAATTCAGTGGCTGTTTCAAAATGGTGTATATAAGGTTTAGCAATAGATTCAATTGATTGGTCGTAAATACACCATTTTGAAACAGCCATGCAGAATCTTTTTTTAAGGGCATAAAGTAAAAAAAATACACATACCCTTAACTTTGACGTTACCGTGAAAATAACAAGAATTTCTATTGACATAAAATAATTAAGAAGAAGATAATAAAAGGTTATTAAAAAAATATTTGAAATTTATTATGCATGATCTTCCTCTTATTACCATTACCATGGGTGACCCTGCTGGAATAGGCCCTGAAGTTATCCTTAAGACTTTGTTGCGAGATGACGTCTACCAGGTATGCAGGCCTATTGTGCTGGGGGATATAAATGTCCTAAGAATGGTGTCTGAAAAGCTTGGCCCCCTTTCCTTTCATATAATAAAAACCCCCTCAGAGGTTACCGGAAGTCCAGAGTTGGTTGATATTATACCTGTTTCAAATCTTAAGAAGAGCTTATTTATACCAGGCCAGCCTACTATCAATGGCGGGAAGGCCATGGTAGATTATATAGTAAAGGCAGTAGATCTTAACAAAGATGGCCAGGCATCAGCAATGGTTACCTGCCCTATAAGCAAAGAGCTGATGCACAAGGCTGGTTACAGGTTTGACGGTCATACTGAGCTTCTTGCTCAGCTTACCAATACAAGGGACTATGTTATGATGATGGCAAGTGAGAGACTTAGAGTATCGCTTGCAACCATACACTGTGCCTTAAGAGAAGTCCCTCAAAGGTTGAATAAGGGTCTGATATTAAAAACCATTAGACTCACTTACCGTGCCTTAGAAGAGGATTTTGCTATTAAAAGGCCTCATATGGCTGTGGCAGGCCTGAATCCTCATGCTGGAGAGGCAGGTTTATTTGGCCTGGAGGATAAAGAGATAATAAGACCAGCAGTGGATGAGGCCAAGAATGATGGCCTGCTTGTGGATGGTCCTTTTCCAGCAGATACCATATTTTATCATGCAATGAATGGCAGATTTGATGCAGTTGTTGCCATGTACCATGATCAGGGGTTAATTCCTGTGAAATTGCTTAGTTTTTCAGATGCAGTAAATATAACCCTTGGTTTGCCTATTAT
>JAFDHR010000091.1 GCA_019308645.1 Deltaproteobacteria bacterium | reverse complement strand
TATAAAGACCGTTGATACAGTTGAAGATTGTAGTCTTTCCAGCACCGTTAGGGCCGATGATAGAAAAGATGGATTCTTTAGCAACCTCAAAGCTAATATTATCAACGGCTGTTAGGCCACCAAAGGCGATTGTCAGATTATGAACGCTAAAGAAATCTGGCTGTATTTTTTTTTCAACAGTATCCATAAACCGTCCTTACGTAAGAAACCTTTAGCCCGTGAAATTTACCGTAGGTAACAGCGCAGCGTATTTCACTGGGCCAACAAACATGTTAAACCCTTCTGACATAGTGCTTGGCAAAAAGGCCACTTGGCTTGAAACAGAGAACAAGAACAATGATCAAAAAAGCTACTATAGATTTAAATTGCAAAGAAACGTATCCACCAAACAGGGTTTCAATGATACCAAGGAGATATCCTCCAATAGCAGAACCAACCAGGGTTGTCATTCCACCCAAAACAGCGGCAGCAAAACCCTTGAGTAAGGGATCCATCATCAAATTCGGGTCCAGGGTAGCTATGGGCGCCAGCATCATACCGGCCACAGCACCGATAAAGGAACTCATACCCCAGGTTATGGATAATATTCTATTGGCCCTGATGCCATTTATCCTGGCGGCTATCATATTCTGCTGGGTAGCTTTCATGGCAATACCCACCTTGGTATATTTAAAGAAAAGAAAGAGGATAAACATTAGAAAAAAAGTAACTAAAAGTGTGGCGATATTCAGATAACTGGCTACAGCTTGGCCTAAATTAACTATGTCAAAGTCTGAAACAGGAAAAGGAAAGCTCTGTTGATCTGCTCCCCATTTCCAGCTTGCAAGACCATAAAGCATCATCTCAAATCCGAGGGTAATAAGGATTAGACTGAGGACATTGGGATCCTTTGCCCTCCTTAAGAAAACAAACTCCAAAAACATCCCTAATGCAACAGCAAATACCAAGGCTCCGGTAAAGGAAACAAGAAAAGATTGGCCATAGGTATCAAGGAACATAAATGCCACAAAGGTGGAGATCATGGCCATTTCACCCTGGGCAAAGTTGGGCACCTCTGAGGTTTTATAGATAATTACCATGGCCAGGGCAACCAGCGCATAGATACTCCCAATAGAGATGCCGCTTACTAAAAGCTGAAGGAACATGGTGTGTTACCTTTCTAATAAGTGAACTAAAGTGCCTAAAATTATAAGTGCCTAAAGTTGATGAACCCGTAAAAAGTCTCAACAACATGTCATTTCGAGCGAAGCGAGAAATCTTACCAATGTAATCCCGACATGTCGGGATAAACTCAAGATTTCTCCCTCTGGTCGAAATGACACATTCACTAAATCCGACTTTTTACGAAGTCGTCAAAGTTGAAACAAAAAAATGATTTGAATAATTAAGGATATATTATTAATTACTCCAAACTAATATTCTGGTAGATTGGATTGATTTTTATAAGCCGTGCTTTTGAGCCCCTTTTATTTCTCAGAAATATTACCGAAAGAGGACTCATGTAATCCTATCCATAACTTTAGGCATTTTAGACACTTTAGCCCTGGCCCAGACCTGGTAAAATCTGACTTAGCAAAGATAAACCAGGATTGATAATACATCATAAACAAGCATATATTCAAATCACGTCGCACCAGGGCGGGCTCACTTTAGGCACTTACATTAAAACGGCCATGTTTTCCAATAAATCTTTGTTCTTATCCAGAAGCCGTAGAGACCAAGAGGCTCAAAGACTACAATTAAAACAATTATCAATCCTAAGAAAATGCTCGATACATTGTGAATACCAGTGACACTCATCCAATTTTCCGAAACAGTCATTAAAAGTTTCCCAAAATAGGGCAAATCTTGAATTTTATCCAGACTTAGGATTAGCCACGTCATTACAACTCCGCCCATAATTGATCCAAATATAGTTCCAACTCCTCCTACAATAACAAATGCCAGAAAATAGATTGAAAGAATAAAATTAAAACTACTTGGGTTAATAAAGCCGAGCATAAATGCCATTAATCCTCCGGCAATGCCCGTATAAAATGCGCTGATAGAAAAGGCCAGGGTCTTGTAGTAGGTCAGGTTAACACCCAGTGTCTCTGCAGCTATGTCTGAATCCCTTATGGCAATAAAGGCTCTGCCAACCTTTGTTTTCATGAGGTTCCTGGCAGCTAAAGTGAGAAGAAAGGTAATGGTTATGATTATGAAGTAGAGACCTCTATCGCTCGAAATAGAGTATAGGCCGAGCAGTTTAAGAGGAGGGGCTTGTATTCCCATCCTCCCTCCAAAAAATTCCCAGCGACCTATTAACTGGGTAATAGCCATGCCAAAACCGAGAGTAGCAATAGCGAGATATGGGCCTTCTAACCTGAGTGCAGGCAGCCCAAGGATAAAACCGAAAATAGCAGAAAGGATACCTCCACCAATAAGTGCAATGAGAAATGGGAAGGAGAGCTTACTCATTAAAAGAACAGTACTAAAGGCCCCTATGGCAAAGAATCCAGCATGGCCGAGAGATATCTGACCAGTGTAGCCTACCAACATATTTAATCCGACAGTAACAAGCACATTGATGGCCATATAATTGGCCATATAGACATAATAGTTTGATGCAAGAAATGGGAAGGTAATTAAGGCACCTATAAGCATTAAAAACCAGAACCACAGCATCTTGCTATCGAGGAGCTGAATATCTTCGTAATAATCCCGCTTTATATCCACAGTGGATGTTCCTTAATTGCTATCTTGTGTTTCGTAAACCTTCTTTTCGATGAAAATCCTGACCAGTTCCTTGTCAAGTTTGCCATTCCGGGCTTCTTCTTTTAGGATAGCCAGAGACTTTATAGGATCCATACTTTTTTTGTATGGCCTATCCTTGGCTATTAATGCCTCATAAATGTCAGATATGGTCATTATCCTTGTCTGAATAGGGATCTGATCGGCTTTAAGATGTTTTGTATATCCGGATCCATCAAGCATTTCATGGTGCCCGGCAGCAAAAACAGGTACTCTTTTTAAGTGCCCAGTAAATGGTATATTATTTACGATGTTTTCGGTGTGAGTCACATGTGATTGGATTTCCTCTATCTCGTTTTTTGTCAGGTTACCTTTTTTTACCGAAAGATTTTCGAATTCAAAATCGGTGAGATAGTTTCTTTTTTCCCCTTCAAGATCTAAATAGTTTTTTTCATAGATTTCCTCTAAATAGTTAATGTCCGAGTCTTCTAAAAAATTGCGTGTATTAATTTTCTTAATAAAAGCTAATTTTTCATCAATGTGGTGTATTTGAGCCTCTAATTCAGTCTCTATTTGTTTTATCTCTGTTGCGCTTTCCCTGTTGCTATGAAATAATTCTATCTTTTTTTCTTGAGTTTCAGTAATTACTGAGGCCTTGATATTTTCAAAACGATTGATTAGGGCATCCAATTCGGCATCTGACAAGTGGGTTCTTTTATCAAGCACCCATTCCCTGACCCCAATTTTACCTATATCGTGAAGCCAGGCAGCGTAATTGAGCTCTTCAAGTTGAGCAGGGCTGAAGGAGATATCGGCGTAGGGTCCATCATGTGTGTCGTTTAAGGCCTGGGCTAAGGCCATAGTATACTCTGCCACTCGCCTGGAATGACCAGCCGTGAAAGGGCTTCTGGCATCTATGGCTGACACTGAGTACCGAATAAGGGCCTCAAAAACATCCTTTATCTCTTTTAGAAGCTGTGCATTTTTTATTGCCACGGCTGCCTGTGAAGACAAGGACGAAACAAGGGTTTCTATTTTCTTGTCGAAGGAAACAACTTTTCCCTGGCTATTGGTAGAGTTTATAAGTTGAAGGACACCGATTATTTTACCCTCCGTGTCTTTCATTGCTTCTAAAAGCATTGATTTGGTTCTATATTTATTTCTTTTATCAAAGTCTCGATTAAACTCAAAACCAGCCTCTGGAGACAGATTATAAACATCAGGGATATTAAGGGTTTCACCAGTTATGGCTATATATCCGGCTATGCTATTTTTGGTGAGAGGAAGAGAGTATGGTTTAAATGTTTCTGATTTTAGATCGGCTCTTTTTTTCAGGGTATCGTTCTGAGCAACCTCAAAATTCAGACAATTTTTATCATGATCAACAAGGTAGAGGCTGCCTGCATCAGCGTTGGTGAAATACCGGGCCTCCTTTACAATCAATTCCAACAAGCGGCCTAAATTTATTTCACTTGATAAAGCGATCCCGATTTTGTTCAAGGCCTCAAGTCTTATTTTAATATCTTGAGAGTGGTACATAGAAGCTTCTTATCTTATAAACATGCGATAATTTTCATTTAGATAAGCACGATATATAAGTTTAAATAACTTTTCAAGCTTAATTACTGCTTTTTCGCTTGACATATTAATGTTTGTTGGGTTTCTTGGTTTTATCGCCCGCCCGCTGAGCCTTGAGAGGTAAGCCGGAGCCTATAGGATTTACATGCTTGATGATCTCGACAAAACAATTATTCATTATCTTCAGGGAGATCTTCCTTTAACAGCGAGGCCTTTTGCTATTTTAGCAGAAAGGATTGGAATAACCGAAGAAGAATTACTTAATAGAATCAAATTATTAAAAGAGCAAGGCATGCTCAGACGATTGGGGGCGACCCTTTATCATCAACGGGTTGGATTTACAGCAAATGCCATGGTTGCCTGGTATGTGCCTGACGAGATAATAGACGAAACAGGATTTTTAATGGCAACCTTTAAGGAGGTTAGTCATTGCTATCAGCGGAAAATCCAAGAGAAATGGAGATATAATATCTTTACCATGGTCCATGGTAAAAACAAGAAAGATTGCCAAAGCATTGTCAAAAGAATCGCCAAAAAGACAGGAATAAAAGATTATGTTATCCTTTTCACCCTTAAGGAATATAAAAAGACGAGTCCAAGATACTTTTGAATCAAATGGCTAATTATTCAGCCACAAAGCCACAAAGACCCAAAGAGAGGATGTGAATAAAGGAGTTTTCTCATTAACTTCGATGCGCCACGCATTAATGCGCCTGAGGCGCATTAAAAAGCTATTATAAAGAATAATTCTATAATCTTGGTGCCTTGGTGCCCCTGGCCCAGACCCGCCTGCCGGATGGCGGGCAGACCTGGCATGCAATGCTTAGCTATATTATATGATATAAATAGATATTATATAAGTTGCAATATATGCTAAGGCACTCGCGCCAGGGCAGGCTTGGTGGCCAGATACCAGTTACTCAAATTGTTATGGGAAAGAAATCTAAAGAACTTTTTTTAAAGGCAAAAGAAATTATCCCTGGTGGTGTGAATAGTCCAGTGAGGGCTGGTCGGGCTGTGGGCGTTGATCCTCCTTTTATCAGCAGGGCAGACGGCTGTTACCTATGGGATATGGAAGGGAAAAGATATATTGATTATGTCTGTTCCTGGGGACCAATGATCTTAGGGCATAGGCAGCCAGAGGTAATTCAGGCAATCAGTGATGCATTAGAAAATGGGACCAGTTATGGCGCTCCTACTGAACTGGAGCTTAATCTTGCAACAATGATCGTTGAAACTGTACCTTCAGTTGAAATGGTTAGAATGGTAAACTCCGGTACAGAGGCTACTATGAGCGCTATTCGCCTGGCCCGGGGATTTACTGACAGGGATATGATTATCAAGTTTGATGGCTGCTATCACGGCCATAATGATAGCAGCCTGGTTAGTGCTGGTTCAGGATTGGCTACCTTTGGTATACCTGGCAGTCCTGGAGTCCCGGCTGATTTAGCACGACTTACTATTTCGCTCCCATTCAATAGCTTAGAGGCTGTAGAGAAGGCAGTTGACAAATTTGGCGCCCAGATAGCTGCTGTTATTATAGAGCCTATTGCAGGGAATATGGGCGTTGTATTACCAGAGGAAGGATTTTTAGAAGGCCTGAGAAAGATCACGCGGGAAAATGGTATCCTCCTTATATTCGATGAAGTCATCACAGGATTCAGGGTAAGCCCTGGAGGGGCCCAAGAACTGTATAATATTATGCCGGATCTCACGTGTTTAGGTAAGATAATTGGTGGCGGTCTTCCAGTAGGGGCCTACGGCGGGAGGAAGGATATCATGTCCCAGGTCGCCCCTGATGGTAATATCTATCAAGCAGGAACATTGTCAGGGAATCCATTGGCAATGGCCGCAGGCATGGCAACGCTAATGATTTTAAAGAATAAGGAAATTTATTCTAAATTAGAGGAAAAATCGAAATTTTTCTTCTCTGGCCTCAAAGATGCGGCTCAAAAGGCAGGAGTAAATATAGCTATCAACAGGGCAGGTTCAATGGGTTCTCTCTTTTTTACTTCATCCCCAGTCGTTGATTTTACCTCAGTTAAGGCAACTGAAGCCTCAAAATACAGACCGTTTTATAAAGAGATGTTAGCCCAGAGAATCTATTTGGCCCCATCACCTTTTGAGTCCATATTTATCTCCTTGGCCCATAATGAGGAGATCATGAAAAAAACGATTGACTTTTCATTCAATGCCTTTAAAAAGCTTTAGAAACTTCCCTGGCTAACCTCCTTTACTCCATTAAACCATTGAAGAAGTGTTTATTTCATCTTAGAAAACCACGTCCTCTGGGCGTTGATTCTTTACTTTGTTGTGAACTTCGGGTAGGAAGCACAACCGGAAAACGGCAATTTTCATTCTTCTGTCAATGGCATGGCTGTCCAGCTAACACTCTGATCGGATTGAACTGCAAAATATAGTTGGAAGTTATTTGGGGGGTAGTTTGGGTTATACCTTATAGCAGCAATGATTGGAAACATTTTGAAGTCCAAGATTTTTCAGTATACGGATACAAGTCTATACTTTTTCCTCCTGAAAAACAGTATAGAATCAAGGTAAATTATTCCATAAACTCGCTGCTCTTATTTTCTTGGATGTATAGAAATTTTCATTGACAAAATAAGGCCTTAAAGGTGATTCTTGTAGAAAAAACAGGTTCCACCTCCATGACCCTAACCAAAGCAGACCTTATCGATGCTATTTACAACCACTTAGACCTCCCCAAAACCAGATCCTCAAAGGTGGTTGAATCCCTTATAGAGATCATCAAAAAGACTCTTGAAAACGGCGAGAATGTTCTGATCACTGGGTTTGGGAAATTCTATGTGAAGGAGAAAAGGAAACGGAAAGGGAGGAACCCTCAAACCAGGGAAGATTTGATGCTGGGTGAGAAGAAGGTGGTAATGTTCAAGTGCTCTGGGGTTTTGAGGAATAAAATCAATAGAGAACATAGAAGACATCCCCGTATAGATGAACGCCTACGGTTTAAAGTTAAGGCAGAAGATTTTGATGCTGTCACTGAGACGATAAATTTGAGTTGTCTTGGGGCATATTGTCAGCTGAATAAGCATATTCCTTTATTGACCAACCTTAAGATAGCTTTGGCGTTACCGTATGGTGATCAAGGGAATGAATTTGATTATGTAGAATGTAATGGAGTAGTGGTAAGGATTGAGGAGATTTTATCTGAAGCTAATCTGGGTACTGTGTATAATACGGCTATCTATTTTAATGAGATTGAGGAATCTGAGAAGAAGAAGATAGCGGACTTTTTTGAAGACCATTAACATAAGGAAATAGGGATGCCTGAGTAATCCGACTGTAGAGAGCCAACCAAATTATGACCGGCATTATTGGTATTAGCTGGAGGTCCAAAATTCAAGACTACTCTATGAATACTGAAATAAAATCGGACTGATAGCGGTTTCTCAGTTTGGCACGAAATTTTCAATCCAGGGCTGGAAGGATTTAACAAAAGATCTTGTGGTTTTCATAAAATTTTTCCCTGGCCAGGAAGATGGATTGAGAGATTTATAATGGTCCAGATCCACCTGCCGTGTGGTTGAAATATGGTAGCAACGCCGGGAAACTAAGCGGAAAACGGAGAAAACAAACCTCAACCTGTAGTATCGGGAGAAACCAGTCTACTCGACTCAATTCAATCAATTCAATATCAATCAATCCCACACCCTTAGGCCATTAACTACTATATTAATCCCGATGGTATCGGGATAATGCTCCCCTTTCTTGCCAGTGATTTTCTTGACATTGTTGGGATCCCCCCATAGGATAAGCTCTCCGCAGGAGAACCTGTGTCTTGGCTTAGGAGTATA
>JAFDHR010000090.1 GCA_019308645.1 Deltaproteobacteria bacterium | reverse complement strand
TCTTAAAATATTGATGATGTTCTATAGTTAATAAAATCAAATAGTTATTTGCCCCCTCGGTCTTACGTGTGTCTCAATGTCAGCCCCTGGTGGGAGGGGATTAAGGGGAGGGGGCCACCCTCACCCCAACCCTCTCCCATCGAGGGAGAGGGAGTTTCTCGACTTTTTACGGGTTCATCAAGTTTGCAACGCAGTAAAGAGACAGCGTATCTGCTAAAAAAGCAGTAAATTTCCACAGGATTTTGAGCAATTACGAGACAGCTAATTTGAAGCAAAGGAGAATAATGTGATGAACGCGATTGAGATGCTTGAAAAAGAACAAATGAGAGTAGATCTTCCTCCATTTAGTCCTGGCGATAAAGTAAGGGTGTATAGTCGAATTAAAGAGGGTGACAAAGAGCGAATCCAGGTTTTTGAGGGAGTGGTTATTAGGAAAAGAAAAGGCAACACAGGGGCTACTTTTACTGTGCGGAAGATCTCTTACGGTGTTGGTGTGGAAAAAATTTTTCCTTTTCATTCCCCAACAATAGATAAAATAAAGGTAATTTCGAAGGGCAAGGTGAGGAGGGCAAGACTCTACTATTTACGCAAATTGAGGGGTAAGGCAGCCAGGCTCAAGGAAAAAACCACTTGATGCGCCTGCATAGGGATAACCAGTTCTATGAATTCCAGGCTAGACTTGCAGGGTACTCTTTTGTGGCTGGCATAGATGAAGCAGGGCGTGGCCCATTGGCTGGCCCTGTAGTAGCGTCTGCTGTGATTTTACCTGAAGATATTTCATTGCCTGGGGTGAGGGATTCTAAAAAAATGTCTGAGAGGGCCCGCGAGGAGGCCTTTTCCCTCATTGAAAGCAAGGCTATAGTTTTCTCCTTAGCCGTGGTAAGCTCACAAGAGATTGATAAAGTTAATATTCTTCAGGCCACTCGAAAGGCTATGAAAGAAGCCGCTTTAACGCTTGATCCCCAGCCTGATTATTTATTAATTGATGGTATATCTCCTGTTGACCTTCCTATTCATCAAAGGTGTATCGTAAAAGGAGACGATCTCTCTTTATCTATATCAGCAGCCTCTGTTCTCGCTAAAGTGTACCGTGATAGAATTATGTGTCAATACCATATATTATATCCGCACTATGGGTTTTCTTCAAACAAAGGATATGGAACACCTGGTCACATAAAAGCTATAACGAGATTTGGTCCCTGCCATATTCATAGGTTAACCTTTAAAGGTGTTCTTTAGTGACAAAAGAAAGGATTACCCTTGGAAGGTTTGGCGAGGACCTGGCACGGGAAAGATTAAAAGATTGTGGATATAGGATTTTTACAACAAATTATAGATGCCCTTTAGGTGAGATCGATGTAATTGCGAGAGATGATGATGTGTTAGTATTTGTAGAGATAAAGACACGCAAAAATAAATCCCTGGGCAGGGTTAAAGAGACAGTTAATAGCAGGAAACAACGCCAAATTTCAAAGGTAGCTCTGGCATATATGAAATCTCACAACCTTTGGGGAAGTAAGGCGAGATTTGATGTGGTTGCTGTTGGATTACTTGATGGGAAAAAAGAAATTGAGATTATAAAAAATGCATTTGAATTGGCTTACTGATTAATTAAAAATGCCTAAAGTGAGCTGAAGTTAAAATGATTTATTTACTTAATTTTAGGCACTTTAGGCATTTTTAACTTTAGGCACTTATTAATGATTCCCGATAAAGGTACACATGAATTACATCAAGGCAAAATCTATATTGTTTCTACTCCAATAGGTAACATGGAGGATATTACCCTAAGGGCCTTAAAAGTATTAAAAGAAGTAGAATTAATCGCGGCTGAAAACCGCGAGCATACCAGAAAGCTATGTACATACTATACTATTAAGACACCTATCACTGCCTATAATAGTCACAATCAACATTATAAAGGACGTGTACTTCTTGAGAAAGTAAAGTCAGGGCTTGATATTGCTCTGGTGAGTGATGCAGGAACGCCTGGCTTGTCTGATCCTGGTTCCAGGTTAGTGAGGGAGGCTATAGATAATCATGTAAGGTTAGTACCCATTCCAGGTGTTTCAGCTTCTTTAGCAGCACTTTCCGTTTCTGGATTACCTACAGATAGATTTATCTTTGTTGGTTTTATGTCAAATAAGAAAGGAAGACGAAGAAAGGAACTTGAAGGTCTAAAAAGGGAGGTGCGAACTATGATTTTTTTTGAATCTCCCCATCGACTAATAAAGATGCTTACAGATATGCATGAGATTTTGGGTAATAGAGATATTGTGCTGGCCAAAGAAATGACGAAGATTTTTGAAGAGGTGAAAAAGGGGTCAGTCAGTACAATATTGTCTTCTCTCGAGGATGAGAGGGTTAGGGGTGAATATACTATTATTGTAGAAGGGGCAAAAGAGAAATCTGTCTCTATTATTGACAATTAATAATTGCCTGACTGAATTTAAAAAATCATGGAAGAGATACGATTGCTAAAAGTAATAAATGAGCTTGGAATACATGCGCATGCAGCTGGTCAGATAGTCGAGCTGGCTGGTAAATATAGGGCAAAATTGTTTCTACGAAAGGATTCGCGAGAGGTAGATGGTTCAAGCATTTTATCAATTCTTTCACTTGCTTGCCCTAAAGGGAGTGAAATTAAGGCCAGAATAGTTGGAGTTGATGCCAAGAAATTCATGGATGACCTTGAAAGACTTTTTAAAAATAAATTTGGAGAGACCGAACAAGGACAATATCGACCGAGAAAAAAGATAATGAAAATAAAAGGTTTTCCTGTTTCTCCTGGTATTACCATTGGGAAAGCACATCATTTAGATAGATCGAGGACGACGGTTTTGTATAGGGAATTGATTAACAAGAAAGAGGTAGAAAGAGAAATTGATCGTTTTAAACATGCTGTGGACATGGCAAAGGAACAGATCAAAAAGTTTAAATCCAATATTCCGGAACAGGTAAAGGGATATGCCTTTGTCCTGGATACTCACTTAATGATTCTGGATGACAGTCTGATTTTTGATTCGACCATACAAAGAATCCAAAAGGAGAAGGTTAATGCCGGGTGGGCTTTAAAAAAATCGGTAAATACTATCCACCAGCTTTTTAAAAAGGTTGAGGATGAATACATTGGTCGGAGAATGGACGATGTAGATAGTGTAAGTGAAAGAGTATTAAGTAATTTAGCAGGAGTTGACCGGGATAGCCTGACAGAGATTAAAAAAGAGGTTATCATTGTAGCCCATGTTCTTTCGCCCTGTGATATTGTTGAGATCAATGTGAACCATGTAATGGGTATTTTGACAGATGTTGGAGGTCGAACATCACATATGGCCATTATGTCTGAAGCCCTTGAGATACCGGTAGTTGTTGGATTGGAAAGCGCTACCGATATAATCATGGATGGCGATCTCTTGATCGTTGATGGAAGTACAGGCGATATTATTATCAATCCTGATCCTGATACCATCATTACTTATGAAGACAAGAAAAAACGGTATTATAGATATAAATCTGCCATAGATAGGGTCAGACATCTGCCTGCTGAGACCTCGGACGGATATAAGATAACAATCAAAGCGAATATTGAATTTTTAGGGGAGACAAAGGCGGCAATTGAGAATGGTGCCGAAGGCGTAGGTCTTTATAGGACAGAATATCTGTACATGATTAAGAAAGATTTTCCAGATGAAGAGACCCTTTTTGATGACTATAGCCAGATTGCTAAAATGGTAGCACCTAATACAGTCACAATAAGAACTCTTGACATCGCAAGTGATAAGATCATGGCATCAGATTCATATATGGAGACGAGCAGGGAGAATAATCCTGCTCTTGGTCTTCGGTCTATTCGGTTTTGTCTAACTGAGCGAAATGTATTTAAAACCCAGTTAAGGGCCATATTACGGGCCAGTGTATATGGTAATTTCAGATTAATGTTTCCAATGATATCAGGTTTGGGGCAATTCCTGGAGGCAAAGAGTGTTTTAAAGGGTGTTATGCGCTCGCTTGATAGAGAGGGAATTGAATATAATAGAGAAATACCTATAGGGATTTTGATTGAGATCCCTTCTGCAACATCGATTGCAGATATTCTTGCAAGGGATGCTGATTTTTTTTCTATAGGAACTAATGATCTGATCCAATATGCATTAGCTATTGACAGAGACAATGAACGTGTCGCCCACCTTTATGAACCTTTTCATCCAGCTGTTTTGAGAATGATACACCAGGTGGTCGAGGCAGGCAATAATGAGGGGATTGATGTATCTCTGTGTGGTGAAATAGCCGGTGATCCTCTTGCTATTTTAATGCTTCTTTCTTTGGGATTAGAGGAATTTAGCATGAATATCGGCTCTATCCCGCTGATCAAGAAAATGATCAGGATGTTGCCATTACGGGAGGTGAGGGATCAATTTAAGGGCATATTGCAGTTACCCACCAGTGAAAAGGTTGAGAGTTTTGTTTTAAAAAAGGCACAGTCTCTCCTTCCCGATATTTTTAAGGAAGGTGTTTTTAGATATAGGACAACAGGTATCGGGTAGGCAGGTGATAGATGCAGAAAAAAATCCTGAGCCAGAATAGAAAGGCCAGACATGACTATTTTATTGATGAGATCTATGAGGCAGGAATTGTTCTTTCTGGACCAGAGGTTAAATCTTTGAGGGAGAGTCGTGCCAGCCTGAAAGATACCTATGCACGGATTAAAAACGGGGAGCTTTTTTTATACAATATGCACATTACACCGTATCCCTTTGCCCATAATTTGAATCTCGATCCGATCAGGACAAGAAAGCTTCTCATGCAAAAGAGAGAAATCAAGAGGTTGATAGGAAAGACAGAGGAAAAGGGATATTCTTTGATCCCATTATCGATATATCTTTTGCGAGGTTTAATCAAGGTCGAGCTCGCTCTGGCTAAGGGCAAGAGAAAATATGATAAGCGGCATGTCTTAAGGGAAAGGGAGATGAAAAGGGAGTTAGACCAACTGAAGAAAAAGGATATTACATAAAATATATTGATTTTACTATACATTTATGCTTTAATAAAAATAGTTCATTGAAAACTGGGGGCGAAACGGCTTCGACGGGGATAAAAAAGCTTAAGTTGCATACCGAGGTTCTGTTTGCTCGTTAAACAGGCGGAAAACAATAAACGCAGACGATTATGCGTATGCTTTAGCCGCTTAAAAGGCTAACGTCCTTCCATTTTTTTCCTGTGAGGATGGATTTGGGCGCCGATTAGCAGGATAGCTAACCCGAGGAACCTGAATCTCAGGAAGGCGAAAATTTTTTCAGGTTAGCTCCTTATTCATCTTGCCCGAAAGGGGTCTAAGGAGCGAACATTAAAGTTCGGGCTATGTATGTAGAGGCTTAAGTGGAATATTTTCGGACGGGGGTTCGACTCCCCCCGCCTCCACCAGACTTCGCCGAGGCTTCGTCTGGCAGGCCTGATATTATGAGTACCCCTAAGGTGTCAAGATAGCTCAAAATATATCTTTTTTGGGCGCGAAGTCTGTCCGCCATAGCTGTAGAGCGAAGGCGGGCTTTTTTTGGACTCCTCCATTTTACCATCCCTTGACTCGAGAGACTACAACCATGAAATACGTCTATCTTATTCAGAGCATTCCAATTCCAAGTCAGCGATATATTGGTATCACCTCAGATCTGAAGAGCCGCTTAACCGCACATAATAAAGGCCGCTCGACACATACATCAAAATACAAGCCTTTCAAGCTTGTGACCTATGTAGCTTTCTCAAACAAGGAAAAAGCCCAGGAATTTGAGAAGTATCTGAAATCAGGATCAGGCCGGGCTTTTGCACAGAAAAGGCTTTGGGGATAGTTAGCTGGCCTTTTCAAGATAGTCGTCGATAATCTGTTTGAAGAGCTCCAAAATGGGTGCTGCCTAAGTAGCCGGATAAATTTGAGTCCAGGATGCGGTTTGCTAAAGGCGGATAAAGTCATCACTAAGGATACTTATGTGGCCTTGAGTAAATTCCAAGAGTAATTTTCAAAGAGCTCCTAAGAAATAAGTGTTGAAAAGAGCATGAAGGTGTCTTTTTTTTGCTTTATGCCCCTGGCCCAGGCCTGCCCGCCATCTGCCAGGCGGGTCTGGGCCAGGGGTTAGAGAGATAAAATACTGTCGAATCATCGGTCTAAAGTATTTGGTTTCGATTTGAAAATAAATGAGGAGTTTATCCGGTTCTTGCCACAAGCCACACCATATTGCATGGATGTCAACCGTGAACCCCGCCTGTCCCGATATAATCGGGGCGGGCAGGCTTGAACCGTGAACTCGACAACCTGAGTGGTTACAAGATATTTAAGCAAACTCCTATGCTCTAAAATTGTAGGGTAGCAAGAAACCTTGAAAAACTAAAGGGTCTGATCTTTTTCCAGCCCGTGTTACTGGTCTTGATAGCAAAAGAATGCTATCGTCAGCATGCATATTTATTAACGCAAAGAATTTCTCTCCAGGCCTGGAATACTAAAAAAGATTTCACACAACTTCTTTTAAGCGATCCGGATGTCCAAAAACATCTTGACAATAAAGAAATAGAGGAGATATTTTCACTTAATTATCATCTAAAACATGCGGAGGAGATCTTTTTATTCCTTTATATCTCCTTGGTCGAGTATCTATATTTTTAAATTCAGAAAAGCAGATCAGTCTCAACCTTATAAATTATTAGAATTGGTCCTTACGAGTTCACCTGGGTCTACTAAACTTAAGCGGGATCTTTAATGTTAAATAGCAACCTATTCACGAAATCCACTCTTCTTGTTGTCAAATTCTTTTTGTTTATAATTATCTTTCCTCACATAGCTGGAGCTAATCTAACAAAACAGGCGGCTTTAGACGAAAAGGGAAAAGACCTTGTGCCGGACTCTATACTTTATCTCCCTCTTCAAAATCCTGGATATGTGCTATTGGTAGAAAAATCCACCCAAAAGGCATACCTTTACCAGGCCAATAGGGTAGACCATCCATTAAAGATATATCATTGCTCTACTGGCGAGAATAACGGGCCTAAATCTAAAAAGGAGGACAAAAAGACGCCTGAGGGGGTGTATTTTGTTACCAATTCATTTAAAGAAAAGGACCTATCGTCTATTTATGGCGCTTGTGCCTTTCCAGTTGACTATCCCAATCCAAGGGACAGGAAATTGGGTAGAAAAGGATATGGGATATGGCTTCATGGAACCAATAAGAACCTTAAGTCATGGGATACCAATGGCTGCATTGTTTTTAGTAACGAAGACATAATGGAGCTTTTTGAGCATACAGGCGAGATGCATATACCTATTATAATAACCCAAAAGATTAACTTCATCGAGAAGAAAAAGCTCCAAAAAGAGAGGGCAGAATTGAGGGGATTAATTATTAACTGGTTGAGGGCCTGGAGTCAGAGTCATATTGATCTCTATATGTCCTTTTATTCCGAAGAGTTCTCGGCGAAAGAGAAAAACTGGAGTCAGTGGCGTGCCCATAAGAGGCGTTTAGGTGAGAAATATGGCAGGATAAATATAAAAATTGATAATCTACAGATATTAAAGGAAAATGAAATCGTCTTGGCCAAGTTTGATCAGATCTATAAGGGCAATGGATTTTTTAGTGTTGGCGAGAAGAGACTTTACTTGCAGATAGAGGGTTCTGAGTGGAAAATAATAGATGAATTCTTTAAGAAAAAAAAGGAGCATATCCAGGAGCGCCCAGGGTTAAAAAAAGAGGAGGCAGTCTTAGCTATTAAACGCCTGATATCTGACTGGCGAAAGGCCTGGCAGGAGAAAGATCTCCAGAGGTACATGGGCAGTTATTCAGAAGGTTTTTCTTCTTTGGGCCTCGACCTTAAGGGCTGGAAAAGACGCAAATCCGAAATCAATAAGAGATGTGGTCAGATAAAGGTCACGATTACTAATCCGAAGATAAAGATACTGTCATCTAAAAGGGCAATGGTGAACTTCGATCAAGAGTATAGTTCTGTAATACACCATGACAAAGGGAAAAAAACGATTCAACTGATTAATAGAGAAGGGAAATGGAAAATCAAGAGAGAGACATGGACCCCATTGGAAGAGAGGAAGAAAAGATAAGAAGGCCCTCTAAGGCAAAAGAGCGCCTGACAGTTATAATCTTTAAGA
>JAFDHR010000089.1 GCA_019308645.1 Deltaproteobacteria bacterium | reverse complement strand
GGCATTCCGGTTGGAAATGAACTTTTTGGGACAGCCTCTGGTTTTCTGGATTGATGAAAAAGGGGCATCTCTAAAGGAGAAGGGTTTTATGGGATTTACTCTTGTCAGATCCAGTCCCACTAAGGCCCCATTAGGATTAGATAGATCAAAAAGAATAGATTTTTATGAATTATCAGCCATAAAGGTAGCTCAAAGGCTCACAAATCCCCGAGAACTATCATACCTAAAGGTTCTTTTTGATCAGACGCCTTTACCTATGTCTGTTAATGGGCCAAGGCAATCTTTAACTGGCAGGGTTCTTACAGTAACAAAAGAAACCCCTCCATTTACGGCTTCCTATACTGTCCCTTATGAGGGTCAAGAGGATAGCTTATTATATTCTCTAAGGCCGGAGATGTTAATTCAATCTGATGATCCAAAGATAATCAGCTTAGCCAGACAAATCGTTAAGGAAACTACTGATCCCTTTCTTGCGGCTCAGATGATCATGGAGTGGGTTTTTGAAAATTTAGAGAAGATGCCGGTGGTATCCATTCCAAATGCAAAAGAGATTCTTGCCTATAAAAAAGGAGACTGTAATGAGCATGCCACTATTCTGACCGCCTTATTAAGGGCAATTGGAATTCCAGCCAGAATCGTTGTTGGATTGGTTTACAAAGATGGAAAATTTTATTACCATGCCTGGAACGAGGCTTACATAAACAGATGGGTTTCCATGGATGCAATCCTAAACCAGATGCCTGTTGATGCTACCCATATCAAACTTATAGAAGGTGGGATTGAAAAACAGGTCCAGATTGCAGGAATGATTGGGAACCTGACGTTTAGTATTTTGGATTACCGGTAATATTTCAGCCACAAAGACACTAAGACACTAAGATTATCATATAATCTTTTTAATGCAATTTATTGTTTTTTAATATTTATTTGGTAGTTTCACCACAAATAGACTTAATATCCTTTCTTTGTGCCTAAGTGGCTGAACTGTTAGGATTACCAATGATTACATTTGAGAACCTTACAAAGATTTACCGTGGAATAAAGGCGGTTGATAATTTGAATCTGGATGTTCCTCAAGGAACCATCTTTGGTTTTATAGGGCCAAATGGAGCAGGAAAGACAACTACTATCAAGATGATGGCAGGTGTGTTGCAGCCTACCAGGGGTAAGATCTATATAAATGGGTTGGATATAGCCAGGGAGCCATCGAAGGTGAAAAGGATTGTTGGTTTTATACCTGATCGACCCTTTCTTTATGAAAAACTCAGCGGGATAGAGTTCCTTAGATTTAAGGCGGGACTCTATAGAATGAAAGAGAATAGGTTGGATGAAAGGATTGCAGATTTGCTGAGTCTATTTGAATTAAGTGACTGGTGTGATGAGCTTATTGAATCTTACTCACACGGCATGAAACAACGGCTCATTATAGCCTCAGCTATGATACATAAACCCAGGGTTATTATTGTTGATGAGCCAATGGTGGGTCTCGATCCAAAGGGCGCTAAGTTGGTAAAGGAGATATTTAAAGAGTGGGCAAATGATGGGGCTACAGTTTTTATGTCAACCCATACCCTGACTTTGGCTCAAGAGGTATGCCAGCAGATAGCTATTGTAGATAAGGGTAGAATTGTGGCCTCAGGAACATCTGAAGATCTAAAAAAACAGGCAGGTGTAGAAGGAAATTTAGAGAGCATCTTTCTTAAAATAACAGGAGGGCAGTATCCAGGTGAGAATGTTTAAACTTCTCATTTCTCCCAGACTCATCAGTTTTAAAAATGGCCTTAAGAGATCACGGAGTAATAGAAAGATAAAGATTTTAACCCTCACTGGCGCAGGTAGCCTATTCTGGTTGGTTCTGTTTTTTCTTACCTACAGGATGCTTATTTACTTTTCTTCTCAGGAGATGATCGGTGATATTCTTGCAAGGCATCTTCTTGGCATGGTTTTTTTAATCTTTTTTTCTATCTTAGTCTTCAGCCATGTTATAACCGCTCTTTCTAATCTCTACCTCTCTGAAGATTTAGAAATATACTACTCTTCGCCAGCGACGCTTACAGAGGTATTTCTGAGTCGATCCTTTTATACAGTATTTGATAGTTCCTGGATGGTGGTTGTGTTTGGCCTTCCCCTAATGATGGCCTATGGACTTGTTTACCATGCTGGTCTTGATTATTATCTGAGTCTGATCTATGTGTCTTTTCCTTTAATTATTATTGCTGCATGCTTAGGCATTATGGTGATTATGGTTTTAGTGAGGTTTTTTCCTGCTCAAAAGGCCAGCGACATTATCATGCTTATGTCTGTTATTCTCATTGTTATTCTCTATTTGCTTTTCCGATTTCTAAGACCAGAAAGGCTGGTCAATCCAGACGCATTTGTAAGCATAGCTCAGTATTTAGGTGCCTTAAAGGCCCCTGACTCCCTTTATTTGCCAAGCCATTGGGCAACAGATATTCTGTGGGCAAGATTGACTAACTATCCAGCAACTCAGGTATTTAACTATATTCTCCTCTGGAGTACCGCCCTTGCAATGGTAGTAATAGATATCTGGATGGCTGGACGTATATATTTCAGTGGCTTTTCAAAGGCACAAGAGGCAAAAAGGAGAAGCCATACAGGCAAGAGAATGCTTGAAAAAATAGTATCAGCAGTAACCAAACCGTTTGGGCCAGAGAGTGCCTCTTTGATTGCCAAGGATGTGCGCACCTTTTTTCGGGACAATAGCCAGTGGTCACAGCTCCTTCTCTTAGGTGCCCTTGTGGTTGTGTATATCTATAATTTTAGCGTTCTCCCTCTCGAGAGAAGCCCAATAAAGTCTATATATCTTCAGAATGCATTATCCTTTCTGAATATTGGGTTGGCAGGATTTGTTATTTCGGCTATCTCTGCCCGTTTTATCTTTCCGGCAGTAAGCTCAGAAGGTCGGGCCTTCTGGATTGTCCTTTCTTCACCTCTTTCATCACGGCGTTTCCTGTGGTCTAAATATTTTGCCTATCTCCTTCCTATGCTTATTTTGTCTGAGGTGTTGATAATTTACACCAATTACCTGTTAAAGGTAACTCCCTTTATGATGGTCTTGTCCTCAGTAACTATATTTTTTTTAGTCTTTGGAATTGTTGCCTTAGGGATTGGCCTGGGTGCTGTTTACCCAAATTTCCACCATGAAAATATTGCCCAGGTAGCAACAGGCTTTGGAGCGTTAATCTATATGATAAGTAGCTCAGTTTTTATAGCCCTGGTCATTATGCTGGAGGCCGGACCTGTGTACACCATACTTTCGGCACATTTTAAAGGGGTATCCATTACCCATCTTCAATGGATATGGGTAGTTTGCTCTTTTATTGGCGTTATATTTGTTAATATTTTTGCAGTGAAAAGTCCAATGGCAGCTGGATTGAAGGCGCTTAATAGTTATGAGGGCTGAATGGAACGAGTGTTTCCTTTTGAATATATAGGTAATCTCCACATCCATACAACACACTCGGATGGAGGTGGGGGTATAAAAGAAGTTACTGAAGCAGCAAGGGCAGTAGGCCTTGATTTTATCATCCTGAATGATCATTCATATCTCACCCAACTTCACCTTGAAGACCAGGGATATCATAAGGGTATTCTTGTCCTCGTTGGTTCTGAGATTGGCACCAGTTCCCATCACTATCTTGCCTTTAATATTACACACCAGGTGAATGATGAGAGCTACTCCCCTCAGGAGGTAATCGATGCCGTAAACATTCAGGATGGTTTTGGATTTTTGGCCCATCCTTTTGAAAGAGGAATGCATTTTTTGCAGAATAGCGTGTCCTATACCTGGCGAGATTGGTCAGTGAAGGGCTATACAGGCATATGTATCTGGAACTTCTCATCACGATGGAAAGAAAATGTCAAATCTTTTTGGCATGGGATATTTCATCTTATCTTCAAAAGGTATACTCTAAAAGGCCCGAGTAAAAAGACTTTGTCTACATGGGACAGACTATGCTCTGAGGGACGGGTAGTAGCTATAGGAGGCTCAGATGCCCATGCATCTTCTATAAAGATAGGATTCATTAAACTTAAACCTCTTTCATACAGGCATCTCTTAAATACTATAAACACACATATTCTAACACCTTCGCCACTTAGTGGAGATTTAACGACAGATAAAAAGATCATCTATACCTCCCTCAGGGAGGGCAATTGCTTTATAGCGCACGATGGCCTATGTAGAGCTAAAGGCTTCAGCTTTTCCTTTCATAGAGAAGAAACCAAGGAGAGGATTGAGATGGGACAAGAGACTAAATTTTCTCCTGGTGTATTAGTGATTAAGCTCCCAGACCGTGGACTCACAAGAATTATGAAGGATGGATCCCTTTTTAAAACAGCACATGGCAGCGGACTGTCTATTAACATACATGAAAGAGGTCTTTATAGGGTAGAGGTATTACGAAAGACACCTATATTTGGATGGAGGCCATGGATCTTTTCCAACCCCATTTATCTTCGGTAAAGTACATAGGGCTTGTATCTTCACGATTAAGTAGATATTGTGTTTGCCAATATTATTTGCTATTTGACTAACAGGCTCCTAAGAAACTAACCGCGGAAAAGAGCATGGGGATGTCTTTTTTTGCTGCATGACCTTTAACAGGGGGCCTCAGCGTGCCCTGTAAATCGGGGCCCGTCCTCCGCAGTAGCAAAGCTACGGAGGGTGGACACACGCGCAACGCGGATTTGACTATTATCCAACATGGCGGTCCATGCCCCGATTTACAGGGTCTGCCTGTGCATTACTTATAGGGCATGAGACAAAAAAAGACATCACCATGCTCTCAATCACATAGTTTCTTTCATATATAACCCTGAAGCGAAGCGTCGGGGTCATTTGCTGTGTAGTTACGATTTACTATTGACAAAAAGATGTAACTTTGTTTAATTTAATCGTAATGCTACATGAGTCAGATAAAAATAGCTAAGGAGAAAATCGATTAACATGAAAAAATTACTTATTATTTTGTTAGGAGCATTCATTTGGTTGATTACCTTTTTTCAGATGCCTGCCTGCCTGCCATCCGGCATGTGGCTCTGGGCGGGAGAGCCTAAAGATATCTTATCTATTGAGGCCTATGACATGCTCAATACTGTTCCTAATACATATCTGATTGATGTCAGGACGAGAGCGGAATATCAACTAATAGGCCATCCACCAATGGCCTATCTATTCCCCTACTCTTTTTTAACCAATAAACTTGTAAAAAAGGGGGAGAGCTGGACATATCAATTCAGCAATAATAATAAAGCCTTTGTAGCAGAAATTAGCAAGAAGTTTCAAAAAACTAACAACCTTCTAATAATATGCAGAGATGGTGCCAGGAGCATCTTGGCAGCCAAAAAGCTTATAAAACATGACTTTAAACATGTTTATAACGTAAAGGATGGATTTGAGGGCCCTTTGTTTCCATCTTTTGAAAATCAAAATAGGCATAAATTTTATAGACAACTAGCTCACAGAAACAAGATCTCCGGTTACAATCATCGCCGTTTTTATGGATGGCAATGGTGGGGCCTGCCCTGGACCTATAATATAGATCCTAAATATATCTACCCTCCTGACAAAATCCCAAAAGAAAAAAAGAAATAGTCCGAATCTCTTGTGGAGTGTTGGAGTAATGGAGTGCTGGAGTATTGGGTTTATAAGAATAAATTTTTCTTCGGCTTATTGATTTTATTGCCCAATAATCCAGTACTCCAACACTCCATCCCTCCAGCGAATGCCAGCGCTATTATAGTCTTGCCATCAATTATCTTATGGTCCCTGATCATCCTTATCACTTCGTCAAGGGTCAAGATTTCGAGGGATGAGATTTCACCTTCATCAATTTTTGTCTCTACCTTTTTGAGATCCCTGCCTGAATAAAGGTGGATAAGCTCATTAGAGTATCCAATAGCAGGGGCATAGGTATAAAGCCATTCGATATATTTCACCTCAAAGCCTGTCTCTTCTATCAGTTCTCTTTTGATACATTCCTCAGGGCTCTCACCTTTATTAATCTTACCTGCAGGAATCTCAAGCGTCTCCCTTTTTAAGGCGTACCTATACTGCCTTACCATTACAATTTCTTCATCTGAAACAAAGGGGACAATCGCTGCAGCCTGCGGGTGATCAATTCGAATACGCTTGCTTATTCTTCCATTTCTTAGGCTCACCTCATCCAGATATGCAGTAAAACTCTTTGTTGCTAAACTTGCCAGGTTTTGTATCTTTCGTTCCATAGAAAAATTCCTTTTTTGTAACATTTTAGCTCTTTTAAAACTCCCCCTGGCCTTTATTAAAGGCCACATAGTTATCCTTGGTGAGACGCATGAGCATGGGGATGTCTTTTTTTAACCATGCCCTCACTAAGACGAGACGGTAGGCCACTTCAAACCGGTGCACACGGACATAGTTCCTAGAAGACAATGACGAGTTGCTCGTGCACACGGTTTGAAGTGGCACGCTGAGGCCCCATGTTAGAGGGCATGATGTAAAAAAAGACATCCCCATGCTCATTCACCGGGTAATTTCAAAGAGCTAAAATGTTACCTTTTTTTGTTTTATGTTGTGTCCGTCGTTTACTGGCCCAGTTTACACTTCACATATCACTTTCGCTCCCACAAGAGATTCAATCTCTTTAATCAGATTCTCTTCAGGCATAATGCTATACCTATTATGGGTAGAGACCGTTGCCTTGTTGTTGTCATCAAGGTTGACCCTAAACTTAAGCTGGCATTCTCCTGGATATTTAAAGATGAGGTCTTTTAACTTCATGAGGCTGGAGCGATTAAGTCCTCCCTGTGAAACTGGTATTACTATTGAATTAATGGTTCTTTGCTTTACTGTTTCCAGGGCAACTATGTCCTGGGCCCTAATCTTTGCCATGTTATCGCTAACTTCGGCATCTCCTGTTATTAAAAGAGGTCTGTCATCATTTAGCAAGGTGGCACATCGAGCGAACGCATCCGGAAACACTACAACCTCAGTGAAGCCTTTCTTATCTTCCACATGAATGATTGCCATCTTTTCCCCTTTTCTTGTCCTCTTTATCCGCATGGTATTAACGAGACCGGCTAACTTAACAGTAGATTTGTCTTTAACTCCAACAAGATCCTGTGTTGTTGTAGTTGCAAACTGGTTTATCACATCTGCAAATCTATCTAAGGGATGACCAGTGATATAAAACCCGAGAGATTCCTTTTCTTTCCGTAACTTTTCATCATCCGCCCATTCGTCAACATCTATAGGTTCAAATGAACTATCTTCTTCTTCCTTGGATAAAAAGAGGTCAAACATATTCAGCTGATTCGGGTCTTCACTAATCCCACCAAAAGCAATGGCATCATTGAGGGATGCAAAAAGTCTTGATCTAAATACACCTGTAAAGTCAAAGGCGCCACACTGGATCAAACCTTCTAACACCCTCTTATTCACCTTTGATTTATCTACCCTCTTGCAAAAATCTCTCAACGACACAAAGGGGCCCTTTCTTTCTCTCTCATGAACAATGGCTTCTACGGCCTTAAACCCAACATTTTTTACTGCGGCCAGACCAAACCGAATACTCTCCCCAACAACAGAAAAGTCTACTTGACTCTCGTTTATATCAGGAGGAAGTATAGGTATCTCCACTTCCTTGCACTCAGCGATATTTTTAATAGTTTTATCCTGGCTTCCCATATCCTCTGTAAGCAAAGCAGCCATGAACTGCACTGGATAATGGGATTTTAGATAGGCCGTAAAATACGCTATCATAGCATAGGCTACTGAATGGGATTTATTAAAACCATAACCTCCAAATTTTTCTATCAAATCAAAAACACGCCCTGCCTTATTACTATTTAATCCATTCTGGCCTGTTCCTGCCAGAAAACGTTCTTTTTGCCGCGCCATCTCATCAGCCTGTTTTTTACTTATAACCTTGCGCAATAAGTCTGCCTCTGCAAGGCTATAGTTGGCGAGTACCTGGGCAATTCGCATAACCTGTTCCTGATACACAATAACCCCGTATGTCTCATTCAGAATTTCTTCCAATTGAGGCAAAAGATACGTCTTTTTAATTTCTCCATGTTTTCTTTTAATAAAATCATCAACCATGTTGCTGCCCAGGGGACCCGGACGATAAAGGGCAACTGATGCA
>JAFDHR010000088.1 GCA_019308645.1 Deltaproteobacteria bacterium | reverse complement strand
AATAGTTAACCATCTTTGCTTCATGTTTACACAAACCCTGGGGGGAAACTTAGCCAGTCTTTGCACAATGTGGGGTTATAATCAATGGTAATTCTTTTATCGAATATTCAGTGCACGAGCGTCCCCTATTCCGGGCAGGGAATGGGGTTGGCAGTATGTTTTCCCATCGGAGCGAATTTCTCAGGACCCTAGAAGCGGTACGATGCGTAGACACCACATCAATGAAAGCGGGTTGCAGCGGGCGGTTCAAAAAGCAGCGCGATCAGCCAGACTTACAAAGCCTGTTAGTCCTCACACGTTTCGCCACAGTTTTGCAACACACTTGCTGGAGGCAGGGTATGATATCAGGACGGTACAGGAATTGCTTGGACATAAGGATGTGTCCACTACAATGATTTATACACATGTCATCAAGAAAGGGGGATGGGGGTTCAAAGCCCGTTGGATACCATATAAGGTAATGTCTGTCGAAAATTGTTTATCGTACGTTGGCTTAAATCATACGGATACCTTCGGTTGCGACCTACCCCATCTCTATCACCGCCAGTCAACAGAAAATACCCACGCCTTTATAGTAAATCATATATCTTCAAACATCGGGGCTCTCTAAATATCTTGACAGAGAGCATAACAAATACTTACCATAACAGGCTAAGGTTATTAACAATTTCTTCCAGTTATGGAGCGAGATATGGCCGCTAAGCGTTCTATTTCTATTTGGGTAGTACTTGGGTTAGCTCTTTTGATGTATGGATGTCAGAATTCCGATTCTGAAGAGAAAACTACATCCACTGGCATTAAAGTAGCCGAGCCACCAATAGTAAAGGTTGTCAGGGTAAAGAGAACCGATATTTCTGTTCCCCTTGTTGCTACCGGCACGATATTTCCTGAATATGAATCAAAGATTGGCCCGAAAATTTCCGGAACTATAGAGATAGTGTATGTGGATGAGGGAGATAAGGTACAAAAGGGACAGCCGTTAGTCCAGCTGGATCAGAAAAATTGGCTTATTGTTGTACGGCAGGGCCAGGCAGCGGTTAGGGTGGCAGAGGCCCAACTAAAAGAGGCGGAAGTGAAGGTAGAAAATCTAATAAAAGAAAAGAAACGGCTGGCCAACCTTTTGAAAAAAAATGTGATTTCTCAACAGAAATACGACGATATTGACACAGCCTATTCAATGGCTGTGACCGGGATAGAAGTAATCAGGGCCCAGATTTTCAGTGCCAGGGAAAACCTGGCAATGACAGAACAAAAGCTCAGTGATACAGTGATTATCGCCCCATTTTCCGGCTTGATAGTAAAAAGATTTATTAATCAGGGAGAATATGTATCCACTATGCCTCCAAGCCCTCTTTTTTTGATCATGAATATAGACAAGGTAAAGGCAGAGATTAGCCTGCCAGAGATCCATATAGCTCGTATACACATTGGCAACCCTGTAAAGGTCACAGTAGATACCTACCCAGGTATTATTTTCAGGGGTAAGGTTTCGACAATAAATCCCATGGTAGATCCCGTGAGCAGGGCATTTATAGTAAAGGTTGAGATCCCTAATAAGGATCATAGATTAAAGTTCGGAATGTTTGCCAGAGTAACAATTTACCCTAAAATACATAAAGACGCCCTTATTGTGCCATTCAAATCGGTAATGAAAAGGGAAGGCACTACCGTCGTCTTTGTGATTGATGGCAATAGAGTGAGGTATCGGGCAGTTACGGCAGGCATCACCAATGAAAGAGAGATTGAGGTGATTGATGGCTTAAAGGAGGGGGAGGAGGTTGTTATTGAAGGGCACTATGGAATGGCAGATAAAACAAAGGTTAGGGTAGAGAGGGAATAGATGAATATTCCAACATTTTCTGTGAACCGAAAGATTACTGTTCTTATGTTGACGCTGATTGTGTGCCTGTTTGGCATCATCGCCTTTACCAGGATTGGTATAGATATGATGCCTGACCTGGAATACCCCTTTGTATCTGTTATTACTACCTATGAAGGCGTAGCGAGCGAAGATATTGAAAACCTGGTCACCAGACCCATAGAAGAGGCTGTAAGCACAGTAAAAAAAGTGAACACTGTCAGGTCAATATCCAAGGAAGGTGTATCTGTTGTAATGGTAGAGTTTGAATGGGGGGCCTTGCTTGACTTTGCAGCCCAGGATATTCGGGACAAGATCTCCTGGCTGGCAGACATGCTTCCTGAGGATGCAGACAGCCCCATGGTGGTTAAATTTAACATGTCTGACATGCCTATCCTTTTTTACGGTATCACCGGAATGGATGATACGATCAAACTCAGGCAATATATAAAAGATAATATTAAAACCAGGATCGAGAGGTTGGATGGGGTAGCAAGTTGTTGGATTTCAGGAGGACTGGAAAGAGAGATAAATGTCTTTGTTGATAGGGATAGACTCAGCGCCTATAATCTTTCTATCAGCCAGGTTATAGAGACACTCAAAAGAGAGAATCTGAATATCTCCGCAGGGCATGTCACAAGTGGTTATACCGAATATCTGGTAAGAACCCTGGGTGAGTACAAATCCCTTGCGCCCATCTCCAATACTATTGTTGCTATCAAAGGGGGCACACCCATATATATTAAAGATATAGCCACTGTCAAGGATACACATAAAGAGATCAGAAACTATTCCAGGACCAATAAAAAAGATTCTTTAGTAATGATGGTCCTTAAACAGTCAGGGGCAAATACCGTTAAGGTTGTTGACAGGGTAAAGAATGCCCTCAAAGAGATTAGGGCAGAGATTCCAGAAAGTATTAAATTTCATGCTGTAATGGATCATTCCAGGATTATCAAGAAGGTGGTTAAGAGAACAAATTTCAATGCAATTGAGGGGGCTATCCTGGCTGTTATGGTTATCCTTCTTTTCCTTGGAAGTTGGCGGCCGACCTTAATTATCTCCCTGGCCATTCCACTGTCTGTAGTTACTACATTTATGGGTATTTATGCCCTGGATTATACCTTTAATATAATGACACTCGGTGGTCTGGCACTTGGGATCGGTATGCTTGTTGATAATGCTGTGGTTGTAATAGAGAATACCTTTAGGCACTTAGATGAATTAGGAGAGGACAGAAATGTGGCAGCAAAGGCTGGGGCAACAGAGGTTGGGATGGCAATAACTGCCTCAACATTTACAACTATGGCTGTATTTTTACCCATGGTTTTGACATCAGGAATAGCCGGAAAACTCTCGCGCCCGTTAGCTGTAACCGTATGCCTGGCATTGCTGGCATCTTTATTTGTGTCCCTTACCATAGTGCCCATGATTGCCTCCAGCATCTTGAGAGGAAAAAGAAGAGATAAAGAAGGACGAGAACCTGTGAAGAGCAGGTTTGAGCCTATTAGGAATATATATAAAAGATCCCTTGTTTTTGCCCTCAGGCACAGGAAGACAGTCCTCGGTGCCACGGCTCTCCTCATTGCCGGAACAATCTATATGGTCCCACGTTTAGGCATGGAATTTATGCCAAAACAGGATATGCCAATATTATCCATGATGGCAAAGATGCCGGTAGGCACCAACCTGGAGGAAACCAACAGGGTAATCAGTCAGATTGAAGACGTCGTGCTTGACCAGCCTGAAACCCTGTATATTACTCCGTTTATTGGGCTGTCTGAGGTGACCAAGATGGATCTTGCCTGGGGTATGGGAGCAGCAGATGTGAATGAGGCCGAGATAATGGTTAAGCTTGTTGATAAGGAGGACAGGGTTAGATCATCAGATGAAATAACAGATGCAATACGCGAGAGACTCCCAAAGGTACAGGATGCCGAATTCAATTTTATAGATATCGGTGAGATTATGATGGGTGGAGGAGGAGAGTCACCTATAGAGATTAAGGTCTTTGGTAAGGATCTTTCCGTCCTTAAGGAAATCAGCACATCCATTGCAGAAAAGTGCAGAGATATCCCCGGATTCAAAGATATCGAGCTGAGTTTTAAGTCTGTAAAGCCAGAAATCCAGATAAAGGTGGATAGAGAAAAGGCAGCACGGTTAGGGCTCACGGTTGGTACTATTGGCCGGACGGTAAAAGAGGCATTTCTTGGAATAGTGGCGGGCAGATATCGAATAGGTGGTGATGAATATGATCTCAGGGTAAGGCTTCAGGATATTGACCGAAACTCTGTGAGCGACATACGCAATATTAATATCTCCTCTCCCTTAGGTCCCCAGATACCGCTCTATCAGGTGGCAGAGATTGGATACGGAAAGGGGCCGGTTGAGATAACCAGGGAGGATCAAGAGAGAAAGGTTGCGGTAAAGGGAAATTACCTTGGAAGAGACTTGAATAGCATTGTAAAAGACATCAAAGAGAAGGTGGCCACAATAAGGCTTCCCGAGGGATACTTTGTGAAATTTGGGGGGCGCTACCAGGATATGCAGGAGGCCTTCTCTTCACTTGCGTGGTCGTTACTTATCGCTATTTTGCTGGTCTACATGATTATGGCAGCCCAATTTGAATCACTTGTGACACCCTTTGTCATCATGTTTACTGTTCCTCTGGCATTTATAGGTGTGGTCTTTGGTCTCTATGGTTTTGGGAAAACCCTTTCTGTGCCAGCCCTTATGGGGGTTTTGATCCTCACAGGGATAGTGGTGAATAATGCTATTGTTATGATAGACTATATCAATAGATTAAAGAAGAGTGGGATTGAATTTGGAGAGGCTATTATAGAAGGGGCATCAGTGAGGGTTCGACCCATTCTGGTGACTGCCATTACCACCATACTTGGAATGCTTCCCATGGCCCTGAGTCATACGGAAGGAGCGGAGCTGAGATCACCTATGGCTGTAGCGGTAGCTTCAGGGTTGCTGTTTTCTACCTTTCTTACCTTATTTATTATCCCTATTGTTTACAGCATTGTTAATAGGGTCTCATATAAGCGAGTTTAATAAAATGTCCATTACTGCTCAGCAAATGACCCCGACGCTTCGTTTCAATGTTATAAATGGGAGAAATTTATAAGTTACATAAGAGTTTCATAAGCGACTATTTTAATTGCTAATTTTAAATTGCTAATTGCTAATTTTAAATTTAGTTTCTTGTTGTTCGGTTACAAATACCCTTTTACTCCTTCCCTGCCTCTTTGAGGGTATCCATAAATATCTTATAAAATTTTTCATGATCAAGGATGACTTTTCTTAATATCAAGCCTAACTTGGAAAGATCAGCAGGATTTATTACAAGATTGGCGCTTAACTTAAAGGCCATCATATTATCCATGGTGTCGAATTTGTCGCTTACCAGGACCAGAAAGATCTTTCTTCTTACACTCGTAGAAAGATGATTAAGATAATGAGTTACCGGGTTACCTTCAATGTTTTGTCCACCAAAACCATCAAAAAGAATAACCATGTCAAAGTGATGAAGGCGTAGTTTAGCCATTGCCTCTTGTATTGATGGGGCTACAATCGGTTTATAGGATAATTCTCCCAAAACAGAACTAATATCCTTTATCTGCCCATCATTTCCATTCAACACGAGAGCCAATCTGGTTCCTTCCTCAAAGAGCTCAAGAGGGCTGCTGTCTTGCTCAAGTTCCTCTGTTTCCCCTGAAACTATATCCTTATCAGGCTTCCTTGTATCTACCTTTATTTTAGCCTTACACTTCCGGCACCTGATACTCACTATTTTATTAGGCGGCAACTTTTCATCCGGTATCTTAAATGTTGCGCCACATGAATTACATGTAATATCCATATGTATTTCTCCTCTCGTGGGAAGCTATTACATAGTGATGCCAGACATAAATCATTTAATCGTTTTCCCGTATTCCTGATCTACCTCAAGATCCTCTATAGAGGTTGTCTTTTCTCCCTTGGCTGCCTTGATGGAATCGATTTCCCTTCCCACAACTGCCCTACGTGATGCATATCCAAGAGCCGTCTCTTCGGTAATAAGGCCATTTTGATAATGTTCTCCAATACATTGATCAAATGTCATCATATCAAAGGCCTGGCCATTTTCCATAATATCATAAAATGTATTTTCCTCAGTTTCGCCATGAAGGATAAGGTCTTTTACTCTCATGTTTGTACCTAATATCTCAAAGGCGGCCACGCGGTCACCCTGGATTGCAGGCAGCAGTCTTTGGCATACTATCCATCTGATGGTGTCAGACAGCCGAATTCTTATCTGCCTTTCCTCAGCCGTGTCAAACATGCCGATAATCCTGTTTATTGTTTGCCCAGCATCCACTGTATGAAGAGTGCTCAAGACAAGATGCCCGGTCTCGGCGGCAGACAGGGCTATCTCTAGTGTTTCCCTGTCCCTCATCTCACCTACCAGGATGATCTTTGGTGCCTGACGCAGGGCAGCCCTTAGTCCGGAAGCAAATTCATCAAAGTCGGTACCCATTTCTCTCTGGTTAAATGTGGCAGTTTTCTGGGAATGGATGTATTCAACCGGGTCCTCTAAGGTAACAACATGGGCTGATCTTTTTTCGTTTATCTCATTTAAAAAGGCAGCAAGAGATGTCGTTTTTCCACTTCCGGTAGCTCCGGTAACAAGGATTATGCCATTCAATACACCTGTCATTTTATAGAAGGCATGAGGAAGTTTCATTTCTTCAATAGTTGGCACCCTGGTTGCTAATTGCCTCATCACCACAGAATAGTATCCTTTTTGGGAAAATACATTTACCCTGAAGCGCGCCTTCCCAGCCAGCTGATAGGATAGGTCACAGGAACCCTCTGTGAGAAGGGTTTTGGTGAGTCTCCTGTCACTATTAATCAGGTTAAGGGCAAATATCTCTGCCTGAAAGGGGGTTAATCGGCCAATAGGAGGTTGAAAAGAAACGGGCTTCAATTCTCCAGAGGATTCCACCTGAAATGGTTTATCTACTGTGATATTCAGATCGGAGACATTTTCATATGATTCCAGCATAGTCCCCAGGATATGATCTATTTGTTGTTTTCTCATTTCTATGCCCCTTTACATTTAAACCTCGGTAAAGTCTTCCGGAAGTTTTTTGAGAAATGGAAGAAATTTAGCCTTGTCGTTACATTTTGCATATGCCTCTTCCGCACTTATCCTCTTTTTGGTTAAATGTTCCATTATAGAGGCATCTAATGATTGCATTCCGTGTTTCTTTCCTGTCTGGATAGCGGATGGGATCTGAAATGTTTTTTTCTCCCGTATCAGGTTTCTAACCGCAGGGGTGGCAATCATAATCTCGAGTGCTGCAACCCGGCCCAGCGAATCCCTGCCTGCTGCATCTACCCTTCGAAACAGACTCTGGCATACTACAGCCCTGAGTCCATCTGACAAGGTACTTCGTATCTGCTCCTGTTGTTCCTTAGGAAACACATCTATTATCCTATCTACCGTCTTGGCAGCGGAGGATGTATGGAGGGTGCTAAAGACGAGGTGGCCTGTTGAGGAGGCCTCAATTGCAAGCTCGATTGTCTCCAGGTCTCTCATCTCACCAACCAGTATAATATCCGGATCCTCCCGAAGCGCTCCCCTCAATGCAGCAGAAAATGATTTTGTATGAATTCCTATCTCTCTGTGATTTATTACGGCCTTCTGGCTGACATGGACGAACTCAATTGGATCCTCAACAGTAATGATATGGTCCTTCCTTGTAGTATTTGCCTCATGTATTATGGCTGCAAGCGTGGTTGACTTTCCACTCCCGGTTGGTCCTGTCACCAGGACAAGCCCTCTGGGCAGGGTAGCAAGCTGTCGGATAACTGGTGGAAGACCCAGTTCTTCGCAGGTAAGAATTTTATCAGGTATCTCTCTAAACACTGCACCCACACCATTTTTCTGCCTAAAGAGATTAGCCCTGTAACGAGCCAGACCAGGTATTTCATAGGCAAAGTCAACATCTCCAGTCTCTTCAAATACCTTGATCTTGTGCTCGGGGGCTATTTCGTAAAGCATTGTCTTGAGGTTATCGTCATCCAATACCTTATATTTTACCCTTTCCAGCTCACCCATAATCCTCAAAACGGGTTGTTGCCCGGCAGCCAGATGAAGGTCTGATGCTCGTTGATCGTTCATGAGCTTAAAAAAGGCATCAATTTGGGCCATAATTATCTCCCTTTAAATATATAGTATAGGAATTTCCTTTTTTAGACAGGATAGACAGGATGTTCTGGATATAAAGAATATAAAAAAATCTTGCCTGCCCGCCACCTGCCCGCAATGCTTCGCAACGCGAGGCGGGCGGGTCGCTCTCGCTCAGGCGAGGCGGGCGGGTTAATCCCTGGCCCAGACCTGATTTATAAGCAAAAGTTCCAAAAACTAATATCCTGAAATATTACAGCGACAATAGCTTATTCCAA
>JAFDHR010000087.1 GCA_019308645.1 Deltaproteobacteria bacterium | reverse complement strand
GCTTAAGAAACTCCAGGGATCAAAAAGAGTATTCTGTTTTTGGTTTTTAATTCGAATCATGCATTCACCTGTATTTTGGTTGATTATGTGAGTCCTTTATAGCAAAATGTAAGGCGAAAAACAAGCAAAAATGACATCTATTTTTAATCATTTCAGCTATTTACATGGGATTGACTTTTTACGAAACCATCATATTTTGTTAGCAAAATTTATTTTCGTTGCTACTAAATTTCTTAATGTCCTCTTGAATATCGCCTTACATTTCCTTGACTGATATTTAAGCAATAAAAAGTCCCTGAATCAATAATATCGATCCAGGGACTTCCCTTTTTTATCCTCAAGATCTTCGGATAACCTCAATCCGCGAAGGTTCACCAGTTCAGGCAGGTCTTCTGACTTCCCCGCCCTTTAGCTGCCTTCCCACCCCGATCTATTGGAGCAGTGGCACAAAATGCTAAAGGGTTCCCTTTTCTCTTTTTTAAGAAAAGGCCGGGGTCACAGCGGCGGGCCCATCCCAGATTTTAACGGGGTTCCCTATTAAGCCTTAAGCAGGCACCTGAACTTCAATTGAGTATTTTATTTAAAAAGATAGATGTAAGTCAAGAAGATTGCCGTATTTTATTGTTTCCTGAACTTATAATTCTTTAAGGAGGCTATTGCTTTCCCCTTGATCCTCAACCCTGTTTCCCATATACTTGATAGAAGTAAGTTATTACAAAGCATTACAAGCTTTCAAAGGAATGAAAGGTAATGGCAAAAGCCGTCATGTTTCTTGGAACCGGCAGTGATGTAGGAAAATCAATCGCTGTAACAGCATTCTGCCGGATATTTAAAAGAAGGGGCTATAAGGTTGCCCCATTCAAGGCCCAGAACATGTCCAACAACTCCTTTGTAACTATGGAAGGAGGGGAAATCGGCCGGGCCCAGGTAGTTCAAGCTGAGGCAGCAGGTGTCCTTCCTTCGGTACATATGAATCCAGTGTTGTTGAAACCTTCATCTAACCATGGCTCCCAGGTGATCCTTAGAGGAAAAGTCTTTGGACAAATGGAGGCAATTAATTATCATGAGTTCAAGCCCAGGCTCAGGCATATTGTCCTGGAATCCTACAACACCCTGGCCAGGGATTATGATGTCATAGTCATGGAAGGGGCAGGGAGCTGCTGTGAGATGAACCTTAAACAGAATGACCTGGTGAACCTCCCACTTGCTCAGCAGGTGGGGGCATCTTGCTTACTGGTCGCAGATATTGACAGGGGCGGTGTGTTTGCCCAGCTCATTGGCAGCTATAAGCTTATGACCAGGGAAGAGAGAGCCCTAACTACAGGATTTCTGATCAATAAGTTTAGAGGGGATCCACGTCTTTTTGAATCTGGAATTGATTATATTGAAAACAAGACAGGCAGGCCGGTTTTTGGCCTGATACCTTTTTTTAACGATATATTTATAGACTCTGAGGACTCAGTTGTTATCCAGGAGGATAAACATAAGCTCAAGCCAATCAAGCAGAACACGGTAAATATTGCGGTCTTAAAGCTCCCCAGCATCTCTAACTTCACGGATTTGGAAATTCTCATGCATGAACCAGACGTGGTAGTGAACTTTCTTTTTCGTCCCAGAGAACTGGTAAATGGCTATAATCTTCTCGTTTTGCCTGGTACAAAAAATGTGATGGAAGATGCCCTGTGGCTGGGGCGAACCGGATGGAAAAAGACAATCAAAGAATTTGTAAAAAAAGGAGGGAGGTGCCTGGGGATATGCGGTGGATATCAACTTTTAGGGGAAAAGATCAAGGACCCATTAGGTGTTGAATCGGATAGAAAAGAGGTAAGGGGCCTGGGCCTACTTCCTATGGAGACCATTCTGGAGGAAGAAAAGATTGTCCGCAAGGTTACAGGTGCATGTTTGATGAACGGGAAAAAGGTGACAGGGTATGAGATCCACATGGGCAAAAGCACAATTTTAAGGAGGTTGGGCAAGCCATTCTTAAGGATACATGAACCAGGTAACAGGCGGTTCTGGGAAGATGGCTGGTCATTGGAAGGGGATAGAATTGCTGGAACCTATGTCCATGGCATACTTGATTCCCCTGGATTCAGGGGATATTTATTAAACAGTATTCGCAGGACAAAGGACTTAAGAGAAAGGACTGCGAGACAGGGGAGGCTTGCCCGGTTTCACCAGTATAATAAACTGGCTGATCACTTTGAAGCCCATTGCGATGTTGACAGGATCATTGAACATACACTGCTATAAATATTCTCTCAACATGGCTAATTCGACTTGTGGTAAAGCCCATTAAATACCGTGTTAAGCGCCATATGAAGCACAAGTGGCATGTTTTTAGTTTGCAGGACATCCTTCATTACCTCAATATTTTTACCAGCAATTTCTTCTGCCATCCGTTTACACCAGAGATCATAAGCACTCAGGTCAATAACCAGCCCTCTTTCATAATCGTCACTCAGTGCAAAAGATGCCTGGATAAAAGAGGCATATTTAGGCTCAAGGAGTATAGCTTCTAATGCAGTGACCAGTTTTCTCCTATCATCCATGTCCTCCAACCTTATCGAATTAATCAAGTCAAAAACGCTAATCTTTCTCTCCTTAAGGCGTTGAAAAATATTACGCTGAGCAACTATACCATTTTGCCTGTAAATAGCCTCTTGCACAGCCTTATATACTACCTTAGCGATAAGTTCCCCCATCTTTGAATGGCCGCCAGCATTGTCAATTTGCTTCCCAGTTCCCTCTACTACGATAATGTTATCTGTTCCTGTTCCTGTGGCCTGGTGAACAAAAGGCGTATCGCTGCTCCTTATGTCAAGATCCTGTAAGGCTGCCACTTTGGCCTCGGTAGCGCTGATGATGGCCCTTGTCATAGCCCTCGGCGTAAGTTGCATATTGGGTAGCAAGATGATATTGATGGTTCCGGGTTCATAAAACTTGCCTTCATCAACAGACATCCTTACCGCATTTGAGTTAACCCCGGCGGTTACTAGCGCATAAACCTCCATCTCCCTGAATCGTTCCCGCTTAATGGCCAGATTATCCATGTCCGCACCGGTAAAGAGAAAACTAACTCTATCCTCGGATTTTCCAATGACTTTGTATACTTGCTTCCATATTTGCTTCAAACCGAGCTTGTGACTAATACCCCAACAAGGAGGTGATAAATAATGGTTTCCTACCGATTCTACACCATCTCGTTGTCCCTCAAGTGTGGAGACCACGGATAGAGGTTGTTTAAAATCAATGATCAGGGTCTTGTTTGAAAAATCATGTATGATACTGTAAGCGATGCGTGCATCTCTTATATAATTGAGATCAAGATCAAGCTTCCGAGATTTGAATATTTTTTCTTCAAAAACCTGATTTTCCTTTTTTGAAAACTCATCCGTATAAATCCTTGCAGAAAGCCAGGAGACAAAATAGCCTGTATTGGTGGATGCTCTGCAGGTCAGGTCGCATGGGAAATAGAATATCCGGCCATTTTTTACAGCATCTACATCTTTCCATCCCGGACGATTGAAAAACTTCCTGGCCGTCTCCCTGTCACCACCACATCCATAGATGATCTGCGGGTTAAATCGCATCCACTCATCCTTGGTTATGGTCACAATATGGCCATTTTTATTAAGCTCAGGCGGAATGCCACCTGCAGACCTGATCATCTCGTTTTGGAAGGAATCATCTCCAGGGACCATTACCGGATCGTGACCCATAAACCGAATAACCCTTTTCCTTTTTGAATCAGGTATCCTGGCTACCTTCCTGGCAATGATCTGAAGTTGCTTTTTTATGTCATGGACAATTTCTGCTGCTTCGTTTTCTTTATTGAAAATCCTTCCCAGCAAAAGGATGTTTTTGTAGCTGTCTGAAATAGAATCTGTTTTAAGATCGATCAGACAACATTTTTTGTGACTGAATCTTTCTCTTACCTTTTTATGGAGCGTGGATAAAAAGATAACATCAGGCTGTATTTTTTCTATGGCCTTCAAGGATGGTGAGAAAAAGCCACCGACGATCTCCTTGTAGTTCGTCTCCGGGGGATAGGTGTCGTGGTAAGTAATGCCCTTGACTGCATCCCCCGCACCGATCTTGAATATGATTTCAGTAATGGATGGCGCCAGAGAGACCACATGAGCAGGCATCTTTTCGATGGCAATTTTATTTTTCTTAGAGTCTGTAAACTTGACCGGATAGGAAAACGCTGGAGCAGCGCTCCAGATCATTGTAAATAGAGCAAAAAGCAAAAGGGTAAATATTCTGTCATGCCATCTTGTTTCTAATTTCATCTCCTAAACCCTTCTTTGAGTGACCACATACCTACTTTATTTTTCAGCCACCTTCCATCCACATGATGGCTGTCACTTACGATCAAGACACGGTTATTTTTCATTCACACTCCTCCTTCATAAAGCCTCATCAGAAAGGCAGGGCAGGGGAGGCACTCCTTAGGAGACTCCCCTACCATGTATGTTAAAAGTTATACCTTAGGCCCAGGAAAAAGCTTCTTCCCGGCATGGGATAACCCTGAACATACTCATAATCCTTGTCAAAGAGATTTTGAATCTCACCCCGTAAGGTCATACCACCAAATTTTCCAAAATCGATAATTTTTTTGCTTATCGTGAAATTGGCAACAGTAAAGCTTTTTTTCTCTACTACGGGTGCTGACCAGCCGCTTCGCCAATCATCAATCATCTGTTCCCCTGTGTAGGCAAGGTTCAGGTTGGCAGAAAAACCTTTGAGATCGGAGACAGTAATACCGTAGGACACGTGAAGATCGGAGGTATATTTAAGGTCTTTGCCTGTTTCCTTATCCTTATATTCTGTAAGGTATACAAAACTGGCGTAGGGTTTTATCTCAAAATCCGATCCAAAAAATCCTCCAATATCATAAGAAAATTCGCCTTCCCAGCCCTCTACTTTTGCCTTTCCAACGTTATACCATGTACTGTCCGGCCATCCGGCATCACTCTCGATCTTATCCTTGAAATCAGTAGAAAAGTAAGTAAAGGAGGAATTTAGAGAGGCATAATAGAAATCCACCCCCCCTTCATAGGTTTCGCTTTTTTCTGGTTCAAGATTTGGGTTGCCCACGTAATGCGTCCCATAAGCAATATAATCTGCGGCCAACTGGTTGGCCGAAGGCATCCTGAACGCCTTACCATAGTTGGCCCTCAGTTTTAACCAGTCTGTGAGAAGATATGCCACACCAGCCCGGGGACAAAGGTAGTCATCACTCTCCTTTCTCCCTTCACCTTTCATGTCCACCTCAAAATCGTCATATCTCAGACCGCCCGAGATGATAAGTCTTCGATCAAGAAGCCTTGTCTTGGCCAGGAGAAAATAGGCCGGGTTGTCGTACTCGGTATTTTTCGGGCTTAATGTATCATCTTTGGTTTCGTAATTCATCCAATCAAAACCGGCGGTAAGAAGCAAATATTCCTGGTTGTAAGACGCCTGTGCCTGTGCTCCCTTATGATCCACCGTTACTTTGCGTGGAAGGCCATCGTCCCAGAAGTCCGGGTTGCTCGCGATGGGGTCAAACCATGTATTCTCATCTTCTCCGTCATAATACCTGGCCTTCCAGGAAAAAAGGCCATCAGGGGTCGCGCCATCATAAACAACATCAATAGATCGATTGCTTATATCCCAATAATCGTCAAGGTCGTTTTGATAGAGAGCGTCCGGATTGCCCACTTGATCGGCATCAAAATCAGTGTAAATGACACCGATACGATTCCCGGGCAAAAATTCAAAACCTACATTCAGGCTAACGTCTTCTTTACTATCATAACCGGTGTTATAGTACCTTTCCCCACTGGCAGTATCATAGTCATCCCTCGATCCTTTGGTAAAACTGCCGGAGAAATCAAATCTATTATGCTTTCCTGAAAATCCGACACTCCCCTCCTTATGTCCAAAAGTTCCTAATATTCCTTCAAGAAATACTTTAGGTTTCTCCTTCCCCTGCTTTGTAATCACATTTACCACTCCACCCATAGCGGCCGAGCCGTATTGGACAGAGGCCGGTCCCCTGATAATTTCGACCCTCTCTATGTTTTTTGTCATGATCTTGGACGCATTACCGGTTGCTACCCGGTGCCCGTCCAGGAGAATAATGACGTAGCCTTCCAGGTCAATACCGTGGGTTTCAGACCGGAAGCCACGGATACCGATTGGGGTTAAGTTATCCGGGTATTTGTGTGTATGTCCAATGCCATTTTCAATCAACAAATCTCCAAGATCCCTGGCTGAAGAATTTTTGATCTCTTCTTCATTAATAATAGTTACATTAGAAGTGATTTCTTTTTTCTTTTCCTCTACCCTGCCTGCGGTCACCACCACTTCTTCCAGGGTTGTTACTGCCTTCTCTTTCTCTTTTGCCTGACTAAATCCCGGCATGGCTAATACCGTCAAAAGCATAGATACAACAAAACACTTGCTCATCCTTAACCTCCTTTACTTTTCGAAGGTCCGGTGCTAATCTATTTTTGCCAGATTAACCGAACCTCCATTTCTGTTTGGTTAATAATGGAGGGCAGGGCGGCTATAGCATTGGGTTCAATCCGCCCTGCTCCTCTTCATCCACACAGCCTGAGTTCCCGGCCAGTAAGCTTAAGTTGTGAACAATTTCCAACCTCAGCGAACATACAGATAATAAGTTTCATCCCTTTTACAGTTAGCAGCCACCAGGCATGCATTACATCAAAATTCTCATCTATATCTGTAACCACCTCAACCCTGTCTGCCTTGATGTTTAATCCTTTACCAGCCTCTTCAAAATCAATCGTATCATTAAGGCTTTCCTTGCCTACAACATATACAATTACCCCTGTCTTCATTTTCATCACCTCCTTTCAGCTTTACCCGCCAGACCCGCCTGCCGTCCGGCGGGCAGGCTTAATGCGGATAAAATTCATAATTCAGTCCTATGCTCCATGTTATGGGTGGAGCAGGATAGCCATCACCAAAGTACTAATCCTTTCAAAACTCAATACCTGCCTGTGCCTCTAACCCTTTCTGAAAAGGGTGTTTGATCTCTCTCATCTCGGTCACCAGATCAGCCATCTCAATTATCATTGGATGTGCATTTCTTCCGGTTAAAACCAGGTGGAGTCTGCCAGGCTTAGATTTAAGGGTCTTGAGAACTTCCTCAACAGGAAGAAAATTGTAATCAAGGACATAGTTAATCTCATCCAGTATAATCATATCGAACTCATCAGATTCTATCTTCTTCTTTGAAAAGTTCCATGTCTCGATCACTGCCAGAACATGTTCAGAATTTGATTTCTCTTTCCCAAATTGGACAAATCCTTTTCCCATATGTACGATCTCAAAATAGGGATATAACTTTTTAACAGCATCCAATTCGCCATAGTGCCATGTTCCTTTGATGAACTGAATCATGAGTATCTTAAAATTATAGCCAATTGATCTTAAAGCCAAACCCATTGCTGCGGTTGTCTTCCCCTTTCCGTTGCCGGTATGGACGATAATAATCCCTCTTCTTTCTCCCTGTGACATTTAATCCTTCCTCTTAACTCTTCAATATGACTCCTCCATAAAAAAGCCCGCCATCGGTCTTAAAATGGCGGGCTTAAAATTTTACTGCTGCCTGCCCACATTCTCAGACCGGAGAATAGTAAGGGTTCTTCCTGGCAGGTTTTCTGGCTCTCCCGACTCTCTGGCTCGCCTTCCCAATCCCGCTAATGCGAGACCAGTGGCTTTAATCTTCTAAAAATAGAATATCCAGTGAGCTTCTCCGATCAATTAATCGGGATCGGGATTACAGCAGCAGTCTTCTGCAGCGGCCTCTCACCGCTTTCCCTTTTTTAACCAGGAATCCTCTTAAACGAAAAAACCGATTTCCCTCATCTTTCAGGAAACCGGCATATAGATAATTATAAGTTATTTTTCTGCCTCAATCTCCAGACCAGGAAATAATCCAGCATGCTTCGATAGGTTTTCTGGCTTTCCCGACCCCCCCTGGCTCGCCTTCCCAATCCCACAAAGACGGGATCAGTGACTTTAACCCCCAAAAAAGAGGATATGCCAGTGATATAGCTTCCCCGATCAATTAATCAGGGTCGGGATTACAGCAGCAGTCTTCTGCAGCGGCCTCTCACCGCTTTCCCTTAACTCGAAGCAATATATTCAGAGTTTTAGTAACAAATCGCCTTTCTACTTGTCAATGTTTTTATGATTCCACTGAATATTCGATAAAATGCAACCACTTTTGGCTGATAACCATAGAATGGTGGCACAGAGGGCCTCAGAAATCCATGCTTTAATGAGAAATGCCGATGCATAGGTAGGTAT
>JAFDHR010000086.1 GCA_019308645.1 Deltaproteobacteria bacterium | reverse complement strand
GAAAAATACTACTATATATTGAGTGATAATAATAGATGGATAACAACATAGCTTAAATTCTCGGAACAATGGTTAGTAAAAGCACTTCATCTTTGTTCACGCATAATCTGGGTTAATGATTAAAATTAGATTGCTAAGTAAAGATTGCTAAGTGCCATGCGATACAAGGCATTTTTTTTTGATTTTGATGGGGTTATAGCTGATTCTGTTGAGGTCAAAACAAAGGCTTTTGCCAAACTATTTGAACCTTTTGGACAAGAACTCGTTGATAAGGTTATAGATCACCACCGTAGACATGGCGGAATGACACGGGTTGACAAATTTCAGCATTATTACAAAGAATTTTTAAAAATATCTTTAGATGATGACAGGCTACAGGAACTTTGCTACATTTTTTCTCGCTTGGTGACAAATGAAGTAATTGCGGCTCCAGAAATTCCAGGCGCTGAAGATTTCTTGAAAAAATGGCATAAGAAATTATTTTGTTTTATAGTGTCAGCTACGCCAGACGCAGAGATTATTAAGATTGTCGACCAAAGAGGCTTGAAACCCTATTTTCGTGAAGTTTTGGGCTCATCAAGATCAAAACAGAGGAATATAGAATTTCTTGTTAATAAATATAGTCTGCAACCTGAAAATTGTCTATTTTTTGGGGATGCTGAAAGTGACTATAGAGCGGCTATGGCATGCAGAATAGATTTTATAGGTATTGTACGAGGTCAAAATGCCCCACTTTTACAGGTTGCACCAGAGATAAGGTGGTCCCAAGATTTTTTTAGTCTTCAAATCGAGTAATAAATTTAGGTGGGGCAGTTAGAAACGGTTCCTAAGTACTATGAAAAGAATGTTGAAGATGCCTTTGAAAAAGTGGCATTGTACAAAATATAATTCTTGTAAATTCTACGTAATCCTCGGATATAAAAAGCATAATAATGGAGTATGTTGACATTATGTCAAAGGTAATACTGTTTGAAACCTACTCTGTTTTGCAAGCTATTTTTTTGTGTAGGATTATCAGAAAGGCTTGTCTGTTATATTTTTATGGCAGAGGTCATTCCCGTTTGGATTTTATTCCTCTGAAAAAGAGGATTGTACTGAAAATTGTACGACTTATTAGTCCGGGTATTGAGATTCGCCAGATTTCACAAGATATGATGTCAGCATTTGTTTGGGCAACAAACATGGAAAGTGTGAGTATAGTTGATAAGTTGGAGCAACAGATTAAACGATCTCACTTATACAAACTAGCTTTCAATTTATTGGGCGATGAAAGTATTGTTAAATACTATAAAATGAGATTGGCTCCATTTATTTCTACAAAGTACCTCTTTTGGAAGATAGCAAAAAATTTAGAACAAAAGCACTATGATTTGTATATAGCCCCAAGTGGTGAGGGCCTTTATGATCTGGATGAGACATGGAAAGGCACCATCAGCATAAAGCAGCCCAATATTTTGAATCTTGCTATTATAAATAGGGTGAGGTTATTTTTGAAAAAAAGCATTTTTATTGCTGTGTTAACTTGTTATCCTCTATTATTTGTGATTATGAGGTTAAATAAGTTGTCATTTTTAAAAAACAAAAAACGTAGATACGATGTAAGACTACCAGTAATATGGGGGTTTAATGATGAAGGGGAAAAAATAGATGGTATAAAAAGACCGCATAATGACGGCTATCTCTACAATGAGAAGCTTGTTCCAGGCAGTATTATACACGTTTTCGGTAGTTGGAAATTTTCTCCTGAAGTCGCTACAAATTATAAAAGAAATATGAATAACAGGGGAATATCTTGGGTCGACAAAAGAGATTACAGTTTAGATATTTTTTGTTTAAAACGTTTGTTAAGATATTACCAAAAAATACTTATTGGCCTGTTTAAGTATAAGTTGTACTGGGTGGAACCGAACTATCTGATCGATATCACTAATCGTATAATCTATCATATTTTTGCTAAAGAGCTTGAGATGGCAAACATTGATTATCATGTAGAATTTATCAGAGATGATTATAATGCTAAGCATGTTGTTGACACAATACTTTGTAATCAACGTAAAAAAAAACAGTGGGGATTCAGCATGCCGCCATACCTCATATATCCCCACAATTATGCTATGTGCATTTAGATAAGTACATTATATATGGGGACCTTTTTGAGAAGCATTTTTATCCGTTCTGGAAAGGTTTAAAATTAGAAAAAACAGGAAGAGAAAATATTGATTGGGTTGTGAATCTTAAAAATGACAAGGCTGCAATGAATACTCTAAAAGATAAACTTAGATATTATTATCCTGCTAGAAAGTATAATGCTGTGATAATCTTGCCATCTGGAGCAGAACTTAACAAAAAGTCTCAGTGGGATGAGATATTCAATGCCCTGTGTAAAATAAGAACAATTGATCTTGATTGTAACATCTTTTTAAGATTCCGAAAAGAGAAAGACCTGAATGGATATGGGCACTTGCGTCGTTTTAAGGACTTGCCCAAATTGGATGGAAGAATTTTTATTGACCATGATAACTTTACTACATATGAGCTGATGGTGTTATCTAACCTTGTTATTACTAACTCGGCTTCGTTTGCAGTACACGAAGCAATTGTAACGGATGCCAAAGTTTTTACTTTTGAGCTTATCGGATTTACTCACTACTATTTTCCTAACTATGGTAATGATTTTATCCTTTATACAGAAGAAGATTTAATAAGAGTTTTTATGGGGCTTGAAAATGATTTTATGGAATTCGACTGCAATTGGGACAAATTGAAAAAGGACTGCAATTATAATTATGATGGTAAAAATCACATGAGAATCCAGGAAGTTGTATGGAATACTGTTAAAGAAGTGAAAGAGTCATTATCAGAAGAATCTTTATAACATGGATAGGGAGAGGCGTGTATGTCTAATTATGGCAAACCATTGTACGATAATTTAAGGTATTGTATCCGCTGTTGTATGCCCGAAACATCAGAAGGCATTACATTTGACGAGATGGGTATATGTTCTGGATGCCAGAGTTCCGAGCAAAAGATGCATATCAACTGGGCCGAGCGTGAAAAGGAATTGCGCAAGATCTTGGACTATTATCGATCCCGTAGTGGGGACAATTATGACTGCATAGTGCCTATAAGTGGCGGTAAAGATAGTACCTTTCAACTTCATATATTGACGCAGGTTTATAAAATAAAACCTCTTGCTGTTACGTTCAATCACAACTGGTATTCTGAGACTGGAAAGTTCAATTTATGGAATACACTGGAGAAGATGAATGTTGATCATATCATGTTTACCCCGAATCGCTCGCTCGTCAATAGATTGGCAAGAAAGGCTCTTTATAAAATAGGGGATCCATGCTGGCACTGCCACGCAGGGATTCCCGCTTTTACTCTTCAGGTCGCTGTAAAATTTAATATTCCTTTGATCATCTGGGGAGAATCCGTTGCTGAATTTGGTAGCAAAGCAACCTATAAAGACAACGTTCAGTTTGATGAACAATATTATCTGAAAATATCCTCTAAAGTCGAGCCGAAAGAAATGCTGGACGAGGATATTACCTATAAGGATCTTTGTCCTTTCAAAATCCCCTCTAGGGAAGAGTTGAAGAAAGTAGGGGTTGTTGGAATCCACTTGGGAGATTATCTGTTTTGGGATGGTGAACGGCAGGTTGAATTCATCAAAGAAAAGTACGGTTGGCGGGAAGATCATGTAGAAGGGACCTACAAAGGCTATAAGAGCGTTGAGTGTGTTATGGCGGGTGTGCATGATTACGCCAAATTTATCAAACGGGGATTTGGCCGTGGAACTGATCATGCTACATTGGATGTACGTGCTGGTCTTTTGAGCCGAGAAGAAGGCTTTGAATTGGCCAAACATGTGGATTCAAAGCGCCCGAATGCATTGGATTATTATTTGAAGAGTACAGGGCTGACAGAGGAAGAGTTCGAGAGCGTTTTAAAAGGACTTAGAACCGGTAAAGCCAAACTGCTACCATAGCAATAGAAGATAAGATAGTTATTATGAAAATTGAACCTAATCACCTTTCTGCTACAGAAGCAATACATGAAATATTAAATGGCGATCTTACTGCTTCAGAACTCATGGCAGCATGTGCCAAACAGATAAAGGAAAAAGACCCGGATATTAAAGCCTGGGTCTATTTTGACGAACAGCTAGCCATGGACCGCGCCCGGGCAGTGGATGAAAAATTGAGCCGGGGGGAACAACCCGGAAAACTCTGTGGCGTACCAATTGGAATCAAAGATATCTTCAATACGATAGATATGCCTACTTGCATGGGAAGTCCCATTTGGGAGGGCTTTACCCCTGGCAATGATGCTCGCGTGGTTTCATACCTGAAGTGGGCTGATGCGGTAGTTGTCGGCAAGACTGTAACAGCAGAGTTTGCTGTTCATCACCCTGGGCCTACAGTAAATCCACATAATTTTGCTCATACACCAGGGACTTCATCAAGTGGCTCTGCTGCGGCCGTTGCTTCATATATGGTCCCTGTCGCTCTTGGGACACAGACAGCAGGCTCTACTATTCGTCCCGCTAGTTATTGCGGTATCTTTGGGTTTAAACCGTCATTTGGGCTCATTCCTAGAACAGGCATCCTGAAAACTCTCGACACCCTCGACCACGTTGCATTTTTTTCGAGATCGGTAGAGGACCTCCATTTAATGCTTGAAATACTGCGCGTAAGGGGACCTAATTTCCCCTATGTTCACAGGCTTGTGGATGATCCATCCACTATTAAACAGGTGGATGACTATCCTTGGAGGATAGCCTTTATTAAAACGCCAGTTTGGAATCATGCCGAAAAGTATGCCAAGGATTCTATCATCCGTTATGTGTCAAAACTGAATAAACTGAAAGGAATTGTTCTTGAAGAGGTGGAACTGCCTGAAGTGTTTAATTCTGCCCATGATATTCACGAGTTGATTTACACAAAGGGACTGTCTTATTACTTTAAGGAAGAGTACGAAGAACATCAGGAGCAGATCAGTAAAATATTCGGTGAAATGGTTGAAAGCGGCAGGGGAATAAGCCCTAAGAAGTACTGTGAAGGCCTTGAAAGACAGAAGATGTTCATACAGCAACTCGATGAGTTTTTTGAAAAATACGATGTTATCATCACCCTTTCAACTTCAAGTGAGGCTCCAAAAGGGCTGTACACGCCAGATAAGAAAGATTCCTGTCTTATATGGACGCTATGTCATGTGCCTTCAATGAACCTGCCGGTTTTTAGAAGCCCAAATAACCTTCCGTTTGGCGCTCAGGTTGTTTCAAGACGGTACCGTGATTACAGCCTTTTAAATTTTGTGCGGCTTTTGGATAGACAGGGCCTCCTCATAAACTGGAAGGATACAGAGTAGTTAGACTAAGACTAACAAAGGGAGTAGAAATGGCAGACACTTGCCCGATATGTAGTTCAAAAGGGAAACAAATACGCGATAACGTAAAAGGCGGTGTGTCAGTTAATGTGTACAGATGCGATGAATGTTATCTTGATTTTCTTGAAACTTGGGATGATGAAAAGCGGGTATATAGTTTTTATGACAGAGACAATTACGTATTTAAGCCGAATGTGACTGGCGAAAAAATGAAATACAATGAATATGAAGGCCGATTTAAGCGTGTTTTCCCCTTTCTCAAACAGGATACAAAACTGCTTGATATTGGGTGCGGAGATGGTACATTCCTTCGTATGGTGCGTCCACATGTGGCTGTGGCTGAAGGCACGGAGATTACGACTTATCATGTAAATAACCTGAGAAAGGAAGGGGTGAAGATATGGGACTGTTTTTTGCACGAGATGACGCCTGAAGGACCATATGATATCATATGTTTATTTGCACTGCTTGAGCACGTGCCAAAGGTGATGAAATTTCTTAATGATCTAAAATCAAGATTTACTCATGAAAAAACACAGATATTTATAGAAGTACCGAATCTGCTTGACCCATTAACAAGCTGTTATGATGTGCGCGAATACAGGGACTTCTTCTATAGAGAGTATCACCTGTATTATTTTAGCGAAAAGAGTTTAAACAAACTGATCAATAAGGCAGGATTTAATTGTCAAACAGAGCCCTTGCTCCAAGCGTCCCTTACCAACCATTTTCATTGGATGCACGAGGGAAAAGGGCAGGCGACAACAACGGATATGTCAAATGTTGTTCTCCCAAGGGCCGCCTTAATGGATAAAACTCCGGCTGGGAATGCTTTTATGGACATACTTGATAAGGTAGATGACTTTTACAGGGAGTTACTGCTTAAAGAGGGCATTGGAGACCTGTTAGCCTGCAGAGCATGGTTATAAGAATATGAACTACTTTCTTGACGGACAAAAGATTTATTTAAGGGCTTTAACAAAAGCCGATGTACCCATTTGGTATAATTGGTTTAATGATCCTGAAGTCACGGGATACATGAACAAAGGGATATTCCCTAACACTGACGAAATCCAAGAAGCTTTTTACCGATCCATTACCGCGAGTAAAAATGACATTCAATTGGGAGTCGTTATCAAGGATGGGGAAAAACTCATCGGAGTTGTGGGCATCCATAATATTGATTGGATCCATCGAAAAGGCGAAGTCAGCGTTGTCATAGGCGATCAGAAAAGCTGGGGACAGGGTTTTGCCACTGAGGCTATTTCTCTTATTATACGACATGCCTTTACCAAGATGAACTTACGGAGACTCGTAGCTGGTACCTGGGCTTCAAATATTGCATCGCGGAGATGTTTTGAAAAGAATGGTTTTATACTGGAGGGCACCCTTCGCGAAAGCTTCTTTTACAAAGGCACCTATGTTGATGAGTATCGACTCGGGTTACTCCGCAGTGAATGGGAGCGGGTCAATATGGTTGATGCATACGTGATCGGTTAAGACGTACCTAAAATACATAGGAAATCAGTTAACATGTTGTAATCTAAAGACTAATATGTTTCCGGTACACCGCACAATGTACGAAAATATTTTAGTTGACGTACCGTTTAAAATATTGTATGCTCCTTACATATTTGAATATGTGAGGAGGTGTTTTATGGATACATTTGACAAAATGGTTGAATTCCAAAGGGAATTATTGCAGTCACAACTAAAAGTCGTTTACCGATACCAACAGCACGGTCCTGATCTTAAGAAGAAGGTAAAACGTACGTCCAAATTGGATATTGTCGAAGACATACTTGTGTCTTCTAAACAGCCACTCCATATTTCAAAGATTATCGAAATCGCGAAACATCATTACCACGTTACCTTAGAGAGAGATTCCATTGTTTCTGCTCTCATTAAGAAAATTAAGGCAGGAAGCAGGTTTGTAAGGGTTGCTCCAAATACCTTTGATTTGAAAAATGAACACAATGAATAAAGGAGAAGTATCTTATGAGCTTCACTGCTAAATTGAATTGCATACGAAAAGCCCTGGGAAAAGATGAACACTTTCAGCGCGAAAAAAAATCCATCTTTTCGAACTCGTTGTTTCGTTAGTTACAGCTTTTTCTGTTAGCACCAAGAAAAAATCTATTGCCGATGCCCACAGGAACTTTGTCAAGCTTACTGGAAAAAACATTTCCCGCAGTAGCTTTTGGGATCGGCTTGCGAATAAAATATTTGTCGATTTCCTTGAAAAAGCCGTCCTGACATTTACCTTTCAACTGCAACAAAAAGCTCTATCCAAGCTTTCATGGCTATCAATATTTAAAGACGTGTTTATTTATGATGCTTCTCCTATCCGGCTCCCAGCATCTCTGTCAAAGAAATTTCCCGGGAACCGCACGAATCATAGCCCTGCTTGCCTGAAATTAAGTGCCTTGTACAAAATGAGCGTAAGAGGTATCCAATGGTTGAAATTTACAGCTCAAAAACAGCACGACAGTCAAATCCTTCCGGACCTCGAACAACTAAAAGGCGCATTGTTCCTGTTTGATCTCGGTTATTTTAATCACGCCTTCTTACACAAATTGAATGAAGTCGGTGTTTGGTTTGTCTGCCGTTTAAAGGCCAATTCTGTACCTATCATTTCGCGCGTAGTCAAAGGCGTTGCTAAACGATATATCGGATATCCTCTGGATCAAAATGTCAATCTGAGAGGCAACATTGTTGAAGTTTGGGCGAAATTAATGCTCCCTGGAAAAGGATTCATAGAGGTCCGTCTCATTGGATTCCGCTTCCCCAAAACTAAGCAATATCGTTGGTACGCTACAAATTTAGCAGGCTCCATGCTTTTAGCAGAATGGATATACCCCATATATCGGCTCCGATGGCAAATCGAACTTTTCTGTAAATCAGTCAAATCCTTATTTAATGCTGATCAGATAACTTCGGGCA
>JAFDHR010000556.1 GCA_019308645.1 Deltaproteobacteria bacterium | reverse complement strand
GGCATAGTTCCTGACAAACCTGTTAAAAATCCTTAGCTGGCTTACAGTCACCTCTTCTTTATTGTTCTTAACATAATCTTTAGTTGCTTTCCCTATCAATTGATCAATGACATGTAATCTATCTGGCTCAGCCATGGCAGGATTTCCCCTGAATTTCTCATAGCGTGCGGCAAAAAAGGGCATCTCTGTCATGATCTCCATGCTTGAATCCCTATGTAAATGCGCAAGCATGACACCCTCTCTGCTCTTCCTGCCTATGACCGATACCTGGGGTGTACCAAGGTAGCCTAAGAGACCCGGAAGATGGGAAAGTCCACCTACAAATAAAACTCTCTTTTCCTCTCCATCCAGTTTCTGAAGATGGTAGGCCATGGTTCGCTCTCTCAATTGATCCTCTCTGTTAGGAAGCCCTTCCGGGTAAGCCTTAAGATAGCTCTGGCAATATTTCCCGTACCCTATCCTTTTTATAGAGTAAGGATCTGGCATGGGTGTCCGATCTATAGGGTATCCCTCTGTATCCCTGTCTATGAAATAGATGGGGAGGTTTTTCGAAAGCGCCAACCGAACTGCCTCTATCTGTCCATCGGTTGGCTCCAATGGGAGGTAAATAAAGGTGTGATTATTTTCTTCGTAGTAAACAACTGAAAGGAGGGGTAATCTTTTAACACCTTCTAATAGTTTCTCACCAATGGTTGGAGGATATTCAACCGCCACAATCTCTGGCTTAAAGGAAGCAAACTGCTCTCTTGCCTCAAGTGCAAACTCAACCCTATTATGACAAATAGGAACAAGCCTGACATTTCTCCATTCAAATAGTTCTTTTGTCTCCATACATCTCTAACATGGTAGCAAAATATTCAGCGGCGTTGTCGTCCAGGATCATGGATGCCGCTTCTTTAAGTGCGTGCATAACTCTTTCCTCTGACATCCCTTCGCCTTCCTTAGATATATCAATACTCAGTCGTTTCAATGCATATCTGGCAATATTAATACCATCCCTGACAGTATATCTTTCCTGAGCTTCATGGGCTACCTGCAGAAAATTAACTACATAGTCCAGGATCTGTTCGTCTGCAAAAGGAAGATTTGTGGACAAAATTAATCTCTCTTCTTCCCTATCAGGAAAATCAATGAGAATTTGAGGCTGCAACCTTGAATGTATATACTCGGGAAGATCAAAGGTGCTAGCATCATCGTTCATGGTAGTGCATAACCGAAAATCAGGATGGGCCTTAATCTTTATACCAGCTACGATTGATTCCACATAACGACGATTGTCCATCAGGGGTGCCAAAGATGCCCAGCTTTTCTCACTCATCCTGTTTCCCTCATCAATAACTGCTACTCCTCCCTTGATTATGGCAGTAACAATAGAGCTCGCCAACTGGGGTGACGATCAGATCCTCTGGTCTTGTATCTATTGTGGCCTGAAAGAGATAGACAGGTTGATTTAGCTGCCTGGCTGCATGATAGGCAAGGGTAGTTTTCCCCACCCCGGGCTTTCCTATAAGGCGTGGGTTTAGAGGGAAATCACCAGAACCCATTACCAGCCATGCCGCCTTAATCTGGGTTACTAACTCCATATTGCCGACCCATTTCATTGGCAACTCATCGGGTTGACTGAGATGTAAGATCACGCCATCTATCGATAAATTTTCCATGGTTATAAATCCGTCCTCCTTTAATCCTTTATGCCTTAATGACGAAAACCTTTGTTTAATGGCCTATGTTTTCCGGTGTGGCCCTTTACAAAACGAGGTCTTCCCTGGCTAAAAGATAAATTTCTTCTATTTTTCCGCAACCTCTCAAACCTTTTTATCTCACCATATTTTCCATATCTTCCGCTCATATTACTATTATGAGATCTCCTATAGCGAATGTCAACTATCCCTCCATCTAATCCTCCAATGCGAGCTCAATCAATCTATCCAATAATTTAGAAAAAGATAATCCAGCTGTCCTTGCTGCCAATGGAAAGATAGAATTTTCTGTCATCCCTGGTATTGTATTTGTCTCCAGGAAATAAACAGCTTTAGCAGTTACTATCATATCTGATCTGGAAAAACCCCTGCAACCAAGTAAACAATGAGCCTTTATGGCAACGCTTTGAATCTTTTTATAAACATCGCTGGAAATCTTTGCCGGACATATCTCTTGGGATGCCCCAGGCTCGTATTTTGCCGTATAACTAAAAAAACGATATTTTTCCTGAGGAATAATCTCAACAACCGGTAAGGCCTCCGGTTCTCTGTTGCCAAGAACTGCACAACTTACCTCCCTGCCTTTGATGTATTCCTCAAGCATTACCTCTGGGCTAATAGCAAAGGCATCTTTTATGGCTTCAACGATTTCTCCTTTTGTAGAGCATATGCTTAAGCCAATGCTCGATCCCTCTTCTACCGGTTTAATTACCACAGGTTTGCCCAAAACAGACAATATACGAACTGGATCGATATCCTGATTCCTGAAAAATACCATTTCTTTAGGGACAGTAAGACCAGTGCTCCGAAACAAT
>JAFDHR010000085.1 GCA_019308645.1 Deltaproteobacteria bacterium | reverse complement strand
TTTTTAAAGGGGCATTACCATTTTTCTAAGCTACTATTTTACTATTACACTAATTCAATGCTTAATCGCAAGAGGCTGCTCCCGGCCTACTGGCATCGGCCGATTTTCAGAGCCACAGCGTCGTGCTCAACGCTTTTCAGCATCAAAGATCAAATCACTCTGGCGCTTCCGCCTTTGCAAATAACAGTGTTTGCCAGCATGATTTCAAGCATTTTCCAACCTCGAATAGATTTTGAAACCAAATGTAACTCATTGAGCAAAAGCAAGCGCCAAGTGTTATAAATAACAGGAAATAACAAAATCAAGCACCTTGATTTTCTCAGAAAGCCATCAAAGTCCAGTTTTTCCAAACAGTTTCACCCCCTAAACAACTTAAGGATACCAAACCAGAAGATCATAGCGCAGTACCTGAACGGATTTGGCCTATGTGTAGGAAGCCAGATATAGCTTTATCTGCTGAAAGTACTCGTGAATCATTATAAATTGATTGCCGTTAACCGATCATATTGTCTTTGCAAGGCACGATAATTTTCAAAAAGCATCATCCGTTCCATGATATCACGATCGTCGCCCAGCTTTCCGTTCTGATATTCTGTCCAGGCTTCCTGGCTGTTCATTTCAAAGCGCTTTTCATACGGAACCAATTCCTCTTTCAATTTGTCCATCTGCCGTAAGCACTTTTCCACCTCAATTTGAACAAGCTTTATAAACGTCCTCTGGACAACGGCCTCTCCCAATACATCGGCCATCTTTTTGGCCCTGGTTTCAATGTTCATCGTGCTTCACCTCTATCATTTTGTAGCGCTACCAAAGTAAGAATGCTTAAGCAGCTTTGTATTGGCGAATATCAACCATGACACCGGAAGACAAGCTTTCTTCTGCAGTTTTTAGCAATCTGGAAGTAATTTCCTCATCCACATACTCTTCCCCGCAATTGGAACAAATCTGGGCAGGCACTTCCTTGAAGACAAGAGTCATACCGTCCCGCTCCAGAGTTACGCTAATCTTTCCTTTCTTTGTTTCACCATATTTGCAGATCACGCATTTCATTGCTTTCTCCTCTTGAATTCGTTGTCCCATTGGTCAGGACTCGGTTCATAAACAGTGACGACAATTCTTTCTCCGGATTTTTGATTGTCAGCCACTACAACATGAAGAGGTCCGCGCGCGGACCATCCAAGCGCTAAACGGCTTGGAAAGGGGGTGTCGTCAGGGTACTCTTCAATGGTTTCACCATTTTCAAGTATATCCTTAACTTCCTTTTCGTCAATGCCGCGCTGGAACATTCTTCGCACAGCATGAATGCGAAAGACATATTTTATTTTATTTCTCAATCGTTATCCACCTGTCATCATTTTCCGGCGGCGTTTCGAGAAGACCTTCCTTTAGCCCGAATTGCCGCCATACCGTTCCTTTGGAGCCAACATGATCTACCCATACTGGCTGCGGCAGATCACCTTCCGGATCTCGGACAAGCCAATACCCCTTATCCTGAGGCCATTTCGGGAACCATAAAATGTCGTTAACCAAATCCCCGCTTTCACCCAGGCTCAACCCCCCGTATCTTTCAACCCGTTCGGGGTTCGTTTGAACAGCCATATCAGTTTCAGCCCGACAGTTTGATCTTCATGAAAATCCGGCAAAACGTCGCTGATAGCTCCGTGAAGGGCAAATCCGTGATCAACTGGAATGGTTTTCCCTGATACCTGAAAACAAAGATCGACTTTTGGGTTAGATTGCATTGTTGCCTCCCAGGGATTCCTAAAGCTTTTTATTATAACAATCTTATAACATAATTTTGGCAAACAATGGTAATAGAAATCAATATACTGTTTTATATGAAAGTTGTCAGTTGTCAGTTGTTTTTTGCAACGGACTATCCCGATTTATCGGGACTGACAACGGACTTTTGACTTTTCATCCTTAGTTGTCACCGATAGGTCATGATAGTTCATGGAAATGTAGGGGGAAATTATTGACCCCTTTTCTCACATTTACCACTGCTTCTTTGTAAGATCATTATCATTAACTCAAAGATCCCATTTTTATTGTCATCGCAAAATTCTGCTGATAATATGTAGAAAAAGAGCAGGGAGAAGCCATGCCTATCTATGAATTCTACTGTGAAAGATGTAATACCATCTTTAATTTTTACTCAAAATCAATAAGCACAAATAAACAACCGATCTGCCCTAAATGTGGAACAATGAAATTAAAACGATTTCTATCGAACTTTTTCGTTTTAAAAGAAAGTTCTCAAGGAGAGAGTGAGGAATCTCTCCCCTTTGATGAGGAGAAAATGGAAAAAGCTGTTGCTATGCTTGCGCAGGAAGGTGAAAATATTAACGAAGATGACCCAAAACAGGCAGCTCATTTGATGCGCAGACTTTCTGAGATGACAGGTTTAGATATGGGAAAAGGGATGAAGGAGGCAATGAACAGGCTTGAGGCCGGGGAGGATCCCGAGAAAATTGAGGAGGAGATGGGAGACATCCTGGAGAAGGACCCATTTGCTCTCCCTGAAAAAAAGGTAGTAAGGGAAAAAAATAAAGCCCCATTTAAAGATGAGACCCTTTATGAGTTATAGGCCTGCACTCACCTTCCCAGGGGACAGAAATGGTTCAAGTTTAAAAGTTTCGCTGCGCCGCTTATTGTTATCCCGTAAAAGATTATAGGAACAGATCCTGTAGAATTATCTATAGTATCATTAACCAGGGTTGTTCCGGTGGCAAGAATCAGATCCGCCCATTTTTTTATATCCTTGTATGCCCCTGGATCCTCAACACTTACGCCTGATTTAATGGTACCAATATTTTCAGGATCTCTGTCACAGATCCTTGCTTCAAAATTACGGGATACTTCCTCAAGTAGGCGTGGTTGATGTCCTATCATCCCTATCCTTTTAGGTGAGAAAGGTAAAAGGGTATCCTTTAGATAAGTGGCACATGTCACTGGATCCTCGTCTTTGCAGTGGCAGCTTTTTGTGATTACCCCTGTTTTCCTTAACACAGCATTGGCTGTAGCTACAAAAAGGGCCCTGTGAAAATTGGAATCCATGGGGAGATTAATTACCTCGAATAGGCTCCCGGAAAAATTTCCGGTATGATCGGAGTATGCATGGCCCTTAACATTTTGAAAGACCGCCTCCATTATTCGCTCTTTCCCCTTTAGCAACGGATAATCGTTGTGAACTGGGTTGCCGATAGCTTCCTCAGGCGTTAGAGGCCGTGCAAAAACAGAAATCATTTCATTTTCAATGGCATGTTGGGAAATACGGTTCCGCATTTCTTTGATAAATCTATTTAAAAGAATACCCATTATTATCCCTTCCCGAATGGGCAGATTGGATACGTGCATTTTGAGCAATTCAGGCATAGTCCACCGTGGCCCAGGCCAACAATATCCTCTCTGGTAACCGTGTCTCCGGACATGGCCCTTGGAAGAAAGATATCAAGCACAGTGGCCTTGTAATAGAAAAGCGCGGCAGGTATACCAAGAATAGGAATATCCCCCATATAGGCAAGAGCAAACATAGCCCCCGGAAGAATAGGAGATCCATAGGATATAAGTTTAGCGCCTGAAGAGATAATTCCATCAAGGGTAACATCATCTGCATCCACGGAAAGGCCACCGGTGGTAATAATGACATCACAACTATCTTTTGCCATCTGCCTTATTGCTCGAGATATTGCCTTCTTTTCATCAGGGCAAATTTGGTGTGATATAATTTTACCACCAAGGGATTGAACCTTGGGTGATATGATATCTAAAGAATAGTCTTTAACCCTGCCGGAGGAAACCTCTTCCCCTGTAGCTACTACCCCAACTTGCTTTCTTGAGAATGGAAGAAGCCTTAAAAGAGGGCCCTTATCCCTGATTTCTTTTACTATTGGCCGGAATCCGGACTCCTCTATGGCAACTGGTATAATTCTGGTAGCTGCCACTGTCATACCCTTAAAACACACAGTATTTTGATGAATGGTTGAACAAATGATTGTTTCAGTCTGGTTAATAGATGTTAGCAGATTAGTATTAATCTTAAGTAGACCATTAATCCGGGCCTTAACATTAAACCTTCCCTCGCTAGGGCCTTCAAGGGTAAACCATTTTTTTTGAAAGGCCTTAGCCAGGGCCTCAGCGGCATCATCCTCATGGATATAGCCTCTGCCAGGCTCAAAAACATACACATTGCTCTTGCCCATATCCCTTAAGACAGGAAGATCGTCTGCAGTTAGGATATGACCCTTTTTAAAGGCAGGTCCTTTTGATTTTTCTGGAATAATCCGTGTGATGTCATGGGCCAGGGGTTTTCCAACAGCCTTCTCGATTGATAATTTAATCATAAGCAAGCACCTCCGATATGGAACTCACAGAATTTTTTCAACGACTCAGTTAATTACTTCCAATCGTTTGAGATCCTTGGGAGTATCAATATCCCATATAACTGAATCATCCTGCCACGGTATTTTTTTTACCGCTTTTGGGTATTTTTTGAGGAGAGACCTTAGACCGACATCTCCTCTCAGCTTGGCAATATCATTCTTGAATCGATTGAAATCGACAATTACTGGGTGGCCTGTAATGTCATTGAAAACAGGAAGAAGAAACCCTACTCTTTCCTTGAGGGACTTGTTAATAAAAAAGTTGATTGTTTCTGAGGATAAAAGAGGTAGATCTGCAAGAGAAACCACAAGCCCGCCCGCCTTCTCGTCATCTGTAAGGCAGCCCACCCCCTTTTTAACAGAGGAAGACATCCCTTTGTGAAAATTCTCATTAATGATCAGTCGTCCACCTCCCCATTTGCATGAGAAGGCATGCCATGTATCAACCCTTTTTCCAATTCTTAACTTGGAAAATGAAAATATCTCTGTTTTCTGCCTGATGATTTTTCCAAGACTCGGTGAAATTACAACTATTAAAGGTAAAATCTGGCTTTGCAGATGGATCTCAAGGGCCCTTTCTAAAAGTGTCTCACCAGATGGAAGAGAAGCGAGTAACTTCTCAGAGCCAAAACGCTCAGAACTCCCTGCTCCTAAGAGGATGCCGGGAATGTATTCCATCTATACTCCTCTCAAATTTCTTAAAGGTAATATAAAAAAGACATCACTTCCTGCTTTAAGGTTTTCTGCAATGAAATCTTTTCTCCCTATCCTTACTAAGATATCTTTTGCCGTAGTTTTTACCTTAATAGTAACAACTGAATTAAGAGAAACCTCCTCTATTATGGTTCCTCTGAATCTATTGATTGGTGGGCCAAGGGGTTCATTTTTGCTAACATAGATATCATCGGGAGAGATTGCAATCTTATTGAGCTTTTCCCCCTCCCACACCATTATTATTGTAAGTCCTTCGCAGCTTGCCTTAACCAGCCCGTTGCCCAGAACCTCGTAATTATCACAATCAAAAATGTTTGGCGATCCTAAAAAATCAGCCACCTTATCCCCGTTTGGGCTAAAGAAAATCGCCTGGGATGTTGCGACCTGTTCTAATCTGCCTGACTCGATAACGGCAAGGCGATCACCCATCTCTTCAGCCTCCTTAAAATCATGGGTCACAAAGATTGTTGTGATGCCGAGTTTTTTTATTATATTTCTAAACTCGATCCTCAGGTATTTCCTGGTCTTCACATCAAGGCTATTAAAAGGCTCATCCAGCATGAGTATGCGTGGAGAAGGAGCAATTGCCCTGGCCAGGGCTACCCTCTGCTTCTCCCCACCGCTCAGGTCTCTGGGGTATCTGCCCATAAGATGGCCTATGTTTAGCAAGTTGCACATTTCATTTAATCTATCCTCGATATGATTTTGCCCCAATTTTTTTATCAATAATCCATAGATAATATTGGACCTTACATCGAGATGGGGGAATAATGCCAGGTCTTGAAATAGATAACTAGTTCCCCTCCTGCTAACCGGTATTTTATCTATAGGCTCACCATCGAAGAGTATTGATCCTTCATAAGGGGTTAAACCGGAGATAATATTTAGCAGGGTTGTCTTGCCAGCGCCTGTAGGCCCCAGAAGCACCAAAAGCTCGCCATTAAATATCTTTAAGCTTATATTTCGACAGATAAAATTACTAATGTTTCTGAGCTCTATAGTTGGCATATTATCTCCATTTGCCAGTTAATCTGTGCTCCATAAAGATAAAGAATTTTTCAAAAGAGAGGCACATACCCGCCAGGACTATCAAGCATACTATGACAATATCTATACGGATTAAACTCTCTGCCTTCATAAGTAACGCCCCGATACCAGTAGGAATAGCCACCATTTCAGCGGCTATTATGGTCCGCCAGGCCATCCCCGCTTCCAGTCTTAAACCGGTAAATATGTTCGGAAGGGCGAGAGGCAAGGCTATTGTAGTCAAGATATTTCTTTCAGATGCCCCTAAGGTCTTTGCAACCTTGATAAGATTTCTATCTACCGTTTTGATACCGGTGACGGTATTATAAAGCACCGGGAAAAATGAGCAGATAAATATTATTATGATGGGAAGCAGCTCACCTATTCCAAACCACAGCATCAGAATGGGCAGCCAACCCAGGGCAGGAATAGGATAGAGCAGACTAATTATAGGATGAAGTGTTTTATCTATATTTTCCTTATAACCCATCAAGGTCCCCATTGCTATGCCGGCAATGGAGCCGGTGGAAAAGCCGACCAAGACCCTAATCAGACTGCTAAAAAAGTTATCCACTAACACCCCATTGGCTGTCAAATGATAGAATTCCTGTGCAACCGTAGTAAAAGGGGGGAAAAAGAAGTGCCCGGGAATAAGCCCAAATCGGGTTACAACCTCCCATACCCCCAAAAACACTACTACCGGTAAAATACTCCACCGGGGCTTTAGCCAATTAAGCTTATTCATTGTGCAGAAACCTCAAATCCAAAATTTCCTCCGCCTTAAACCATTTTATGTAGCCTAATTTTGACATATAATCGATGCTTTTCTGCACCTGCACCGGATCAATATCGGTGGTACATTCCATTCTAATAGCCAATGATCTTAATATAACCTGTGGGGTGATCTCCAGTCCGCTGGCTATTTTTCCTATCTTCAGGGGCAAACCCTTTTTCCCAGCAACCGTTAATGCTCCAGCCGCAATTGTAGCCGCATCTTCCGGACGTTCATGAATATATCGGATTCCTCGCTCTGTTATCTTTACCAGCTTTTTAACTATCTCAGGGTGGTTTCTTATCAGGGCATCCTTAACTATTAGAACGCTTCCCTGCATCTGAGGCCAGACGTCCTGTGCTGTCAGGAGAACCTTGAACCCTAATTCCTCGCCCATGGTGGGGAACTGCTCACAACAGAAACCTGCATCTATTTGCCCCATCTTGAGTGTGAGAAGCACGTCGGGCGGTGGCATGCGACGAACTTTTTTTAGTATCGTATCCTTATCAAGTCTATACTTCTCTATCATCTTATGCATTACTGCATCTGTAGGACTTCCCTCCCGTGGGCACGCCAGGCGAATATCTGGCTTTTCTAAATCCTTGACTGCTTTTACCTTATTCGGATTAACGAGCAATCCATAGCCATATTTATGTGTTCCTGCAACAATCTTTATTGGCACTTTGCCATTAGCATAAGCACTTATGGCAGGTATCAGACAGGCGTAGGCCACATTGATGTCGCCCCGAGTCAGGGCAGCGGCCAGGGCCATACCGGTTATGTAGTTATCAAAAGCGGTAACTTCTAAGCCATTAGCCTGAAACCAACCTTTGCTTTTCGCTATATGGGCGCTGGCAGCATGGTCTACAAACTCCACCGCCATATGGATGGTCTCCCCTCTTCCTTTCCTGGAAAGACCGCCACTTGCCACCGAAGGGACAAATAGAGTTCCTAATAGCAGTAAAGCAAATAATACGTTTAAGGATACCTTTATAAGAAACCCCCTTATTTTAAATTTTTCCATCTTCTCTAACCTTAAACTTCCCAGTTCTTGACCCTGTGCTCCATTTTCTTCTGACTTTAATAATCTCGGCCATGATGCTCACAGCTATCTCTTCAGGTGTTTCTGCATGAATGTCCAGACCATGGATATTTTCAAATTCAATAAGGCATACACCTGGTTTATGCTTAGATGCCAGAATTGGTTCATTTTGGATGAAAAGTAGCCATGAATCTCATAACCATGTTTGGGGTCGGTCATGAGAACCCCAAGTAAGGCATATTCTGGTGATGATTTAAAGCGCATATTGGACAGATAATTTATTCCTTTTTAAAATATTCCAAATTGGAATAAATCTCAACAAAAATCTACTACTCGTTACTTATTTTTAATCACCGATCTCCCTACTCTGGATATCTGAAAGTGGGTTAAAAAAAAGAAAGCAAGATTGTTTATCAAGGGAGAGGTACCCCTAAAAATGGCCAAGCAGTAGTGATTTCATAAGTTTACTAAAATATCC
>JAFDHR010000084.1 GCA_019308645.1 Deltaproteobacteria bacterium | reverse complement strand
TCATTGCCGCTGTTAACGTCGTCTTACCATGATCTATATGACCGATGGTGCCGACATTGACATGGGGCTTTGTTCTCTTAAACTTTTCTTTGGCCATTGTTGTTACCTCCTTAAAAATCTTTTACTCGTCATTTGTCAGTGGTTAGTTGTCAATTGCAAAGAAATCAACGGACAACGGGCTATTGGCTAATGCCATTTATATTACCAACGATAATGAGCAAAGGCCTTATTTGCCTCCGCCATCCTATGTGTATCCTCCTTCTTTTTAAAGGCAACACCCCTTCCCTTAGAGGCATCAAGCAGCTCCCCTGCTAATTTTGCTGCCATTCCTTTCTCACCCCTTTGTTTGGCGCTTGTGAGTATCCATCTTAAACTTAGTGTAGTCCTCCGCAAGTATCTCACTTCAGTAGGCACCTGATAGGTAGAACCACCGACTCTTCTTGATTTTACTTCAACTACTGGCTTAACGTTTTCAATAGCCTTCTGAAAAAGAGATAGCGGATCTTCCTTGGCCTTCTCATGTATAATATCAAAGGCATCATAGAGAATAGACTGAGCTAAGTTCTTTTTTCCTCTTTGCATAATTCTATTAATGAACTTAGCAACTAATTCACTTTTATATTTAGGGTCAGGCAAAATTTCTCTTTTTAAGATTATTGCTTTTCTTGGCATTCCGGTGCCTCCAACTAGCGTTTATTGGGTTTATTGTGTTTATTGGGTTCTGACAGAACAAACACAAGAAACCCAATAAACTAAACAAACCCGGTTAAATTCCCTTAGGCTTCTTAGTTCCGTATTTGGAGCGGCCTCTCCTTCTGTCTTCGACTCCTGAGCTATCCAAGGTGCCCCGGATGATATGATACCTTATGCCTGGTAAATCCTTAACTCTCCCACCCCTGATCAGAACAACAGAATGCTCTTGCAGGTTATGTCCAATCCCTGGAATATAGGAAGTAACCTCAATTCCATTTGTCAAACGTACCCTCGCAACCTTACGCAAGGCCGAGTTAGGTTTCTTAGGAGTAGATGTGTAAACCCTGATACATACACCCCTTTTTTGTGGACACCCTCTTAGGGCTGGTGTCTTAATCTTCTTCTTTACCCTCTGCCGCCCATTTTTAATGAGTTGATTAATTGTTGGCATCTATTTCTCTTTTAAAAAATTATTCCGGTCTATGCTGTGAATGCCTTTTATTCTATCTATAAAATTATTTCAACACTTTTCTAAAAAAATCGTAACTATTCAGCCACCAAGACACAAAGACCCAAAAAGGAGATAAATATAAATTGAATAACAGAGTTTTCTCATTAATTTCAATCCCGATTTATCGGGATTAAAAAAGCTATAATAAAGAATAATTCTCTAATCTTGGTGTCTTTGTGCCTTGGTGGCAACATACCTGGGTGGTTACAATAAATTATTGTTCCACCTCTATGTCTAACCCTCTGTGCATACTCAAACCTGTGCCAGCAGGTATAAGTCTGCCCATAATAACATTTTCTTTAAGGCCTCTTAAATAATCTACTTTGCTCTCCACGCTTGCATCTGCTAAGACCTTTGTAGTTTCCTGAAAAGATGCAGCTGAGATAAAGCTATCAGTATTAATTGATGCCTTTGTAACTCCCAGCAAAAGTGGTTCTCCTACTGCTGGCTTGCCTCCCTTTGCAATAATCTTCTGATTTTCTTCCTCAAAACTCCACCGCTCAATCTCTTCTCCTAAGATAAAATCTGAATCTCCAACTTCCTTCACTAATATTCTTCTCAACATCTGCCTGACAATCACCTCTATATGCTTATCATTTATCTTCACACCCTGGAGGCGATAGACCTTTTGAACTTCATCAACGAGGTATTTGGATAATTCTTTAGGTCCTTTTATTCTTAAAATATCATGAGGATTAGCCGAACCTTCCATGAGGGCTTCACCAGCTCTCACATAATCTCCTTCAAAAACGCTTACATGTCTACCTCTGGGCACAAGATATTCAGCAGGTTTGCCAATTTCAGGTGTGATAACTACCCGCCTTTTTCCTGATAAATATTTTCCAAAGGATACTGTTCCATCGATCTCACTTAAGAGGGTCTGATCTTTGGGTTTCCTGACCTCAAATAATTCTGCAACCCTTGGCAAACCACCCGTAATATCTTTCGTCTTTGTGGTTTCTCTTGGTATCTTGGCCAACACATCACCGGCATGAACCTCATTTCCCTCTGATACCATAATAATAGCACCTGTAGGAAGGAAATACCTGGCAACTGCCCCTGGCAAATCACCTGAGAGCTGAATTGTCTTTCCAACAGAACCTTTTATTGAAATCCTCGGTCTAACGTCTGGATCACCAGATGTAACAATAACTTTACTTGATTTACCAGTTACTGAATCCAGTCTTTCCTGCATTGTTTTCCCTTCATCAATATCGCCAAATTTCAACCTGCCAGATACCTCTGTTAAAATCGGTATAGTAAAGGGATCCCATTCTACTAAGAGCTCACCAGGATGTATCTCTTTTCCATCATTAGCCTTAATTATAGCGCCATATATAACTGGGTACCGTTCTAACTCTCTTCCACTTGCATCTACCACTCCGATATCCCCATTTCTATTCATTACCACATAGTCCCCTTTGGCATTCATTACTGTCTTGAGATTATAAAATGTAATCTTTCCACTATTCCTGGACTGAATTGTAGACTGTTCTATCTTTCTAGTTACTGTACCCCCAATATGAAATGTCCGCATGGTGAGCTGTGTGCCTGGCTCACCAATAGACTGTGCTGCAACAATGCCTATCGGCTCACCTATATCAATCTCTCTACCATGTGCTAAGTTTCTACCATAACATTTTTTGCAGACCCCTCTCACTGCCCTGCATGTCAATACTGATCTAATTTTTACCTTTTCAATCCAGGATTTCTCGATCCTTTCAACGGCTGATTCATCTATTTCTTCGTTGTATTTAAGCAATAATTCTCCAGTTATCGGGTCAGTAATATCTTCAGCTGCAATTCTTCCCAGAATTCTCTCTGATACAGGCTGAATCACCTCACCCCCCTCAATTAATGACTCTACCCAGATCCCGTCCATAGTGCCGCAATCTTCCTCTGTGATACAGGCGTCCTGAGACACATCTACCAGTCTGCGAGTCAGATATCCTGAATTAGCCGTCTTCAGCGCGGTATCTGCCAATCCCTTTCGTGCACCATGAGTAGAGATAAAATACTCTAAAACTGTCAAACCCTCACGGAAATTTGCAGTAATAGGTGCCTCAATAATCTCTCCAGAGGGTTTTGCCATTAAGCCCCTAATTCCTGCCAACTGCCTCATCTGATCCTTGCTACCTCTCGCACCTGAATCAGACATCATATATATTGGATTAAAACTATCGCTCGTTTTTTTGGTTCCATCAGGCGCTTCCAATTCCTCTACAGCCATCTCATCCATCATTTCCGAGGAAATTACCTCTGTGGCCTTTGTCCAAATATCAACTACTTTATTATATTTTTCCCCGTCGGTAATCAAACCATCGCTATATTGACTTTCAACCTTTTTTACCTCACCTTCAGCCTCTCCTATGATTTCATATTTCTTTCTCGGGATAACCATATCTTTACTTGAGATAGAGATACCAGAGATAGTCGCATACTTGTATCCAATATCTTTAAGTCTGTCCGCTAAAATAACCGTTGCCTTAGTACCTAAAAAACGATAACATTCATTGACAATATCCCTCAGTTCCTTCTTGGCTATTATTCTATTTACCATTTCAAAAGGTAACTCTTTAGGAAAAATTTCATAAAGGATTACCCTTCCAGTAGTCGTCCTGACTATTTGGCCATTAATTCTAACCCTTATAGAAGTATGTAGATCCAATTCGCCAGCATCATAGGCCATTCTCACCTCTTCAATATTAGCAAAAATTATATGTTCACCTTTGCAAAATGGCCTCTCTTTAGTCATATAATAGATGCCTAATACAATATCTTGGGTTGGCACAATGATAGGATCACCATTGGCCGGTGAAAGGATATTGTTCGTAGATAGCATTAATACCCTGGCTTCAGTCTGGGCTTCAACAGAAAGAGGAACATGGACAGCCATCTGGTCACCATCAAAATCAGCGTTAAAAGCAGTGCATACAAGAGGGTGAAGCTGAATAGCCTTACCTTCAATAAGAACAGGTTCAAATGCTTGCATCCCGAGCCTATGAAGAGTGGGCGCCCTATTAAGCAAAACACAGTGTTCCTTAGCTACTTCATCTAAGCAGTCCCACACCTCTGGTGTTTCGTTTTCAACTAATTTTTTGGCTTTCTTCAGGGTGCCTGCCATGCCTTTTTCCTCAAGCTTATCATAAATAAAGGGTTTAAAAATCTCTAAAGCCATCTGTTTTGGAAGTCCGCATTGATGCAATCTTAAATTGGGACCAACAACAATCACAGATCTTCCTGAATAATCTACCCTTTTCCCGAGTAAATTTTGCCTGAATCTCCCCTGCTTACCCTTAAGCATATCGCTGAGGGATTTTAATGGTCGCTTATTTGCACCAGTTATAGTCTTACCTCGCCTTCCGTTATCAAACAAAACGTCTACAGCCTCCTGCAGCATTCTTTTTTCATTTCTAATTATAATATCAGGTGCATTTAATTCTAAGAGACGTTTCAGCCTATTATTTCTATTTATAACCCTGCGGTAAAGATCGTTGAGATCTGAGGTAGCAAATCTTCCCCCATCTAAGGGTACTAAAGGCCTTAGGTCTGGTGGTAAAATAGGTATAACATCCATTATCATCCACTCTGGTTTATTCTTGGATGATCTAAAGGCATCGACTATTCGAAGGCGCTTTGAAAGCTTTTTCCTTTTGGCTTCTGATTTGGTGCTCAGTAAGTCATCCTTTAACTTGGAACTAAGCATTTCTAAATCTATTTCTCTTAAAATTATTTGAATGGCTTCAGCTCCCATTCCAGCTATAAATCCGTCTCCATAATCCTCTTTGGCCTTTAGATACTGCTCCTCTGTCAACAAGGCACCCTTGGTGAGCGGGGTCTCTTTTGGATCGATAACCATGTAATTCTCAAAGTAAAGTACCTTTTCCAAGGCCTTAAGAGTCATATCTAAAAGCAAGCCGATTTTGGAGGGAATACACTTCAAAAACCAGATATGTGCCACAGGCGTTGCTAATTCAATGTGACCCATTCTCTCTCTTCTTACCTTAGAGTGCGTAACCTCCACACCACATTTCTCGCACACCACTCCCCTATGCTTCATCCTTTTATATTTTCCACAAAGACACTCATAATCCCTTATCGGGCCAAAGATCTTTGCACAAAATAATCCATCCCTTTCAGGTTTAAAGGTTCGATAATTAATGGTTTCAGGCTTTTTAACCTCGCCATAAGACCACTCTCGTATCTTCTCCGGTGAAGCAATAGAAATCTGTAGCGATTTAAAACTTAAAGGGTCCTTTGGTTTTGTGAAAAAACCATACAAATCTTCCAAGGTTTTCTCCTCTTATCAAATTAAAATTAGCAAGTAAAATGGATCATCTTCGGATTAGTGAGAATTGTTCGTTTACTATGTAGGTTGGCTTTCTACATTCAATCTCCAGCCATGTATAAACTCAACCCTATAACAAATTTGTGTGGCGTATCTACTAACATATTTTTCAGACTAATCTGCGTTAAGCCTTAAAAATCTAAAATTGAAAATTTTGCATTTTCTATTTTGCATTTTCAAAGAGACTCTCAATCCTCGTTCAAGTCTACTTCTAAACCGAGACTCTGCAGTTCTTTTACCAAAACATTAAAGGACTCTGGTAGTCCTGCTTCTAAAAAATTGTTTCCTTTTACAATCTTTTCATACATCCGTGTCCGGCCAGCGACGTCATCCGATTTGACAGTCAAAAACTCTTGTAAAGAATACGCCGCTCCGTAAGATTCCATTGCCCAGACCTCCATCTCGCCCAAGCGCTGACCTCCAAACTGGGCCTTACCACCAAGAGGCTGCTGAGTAACTAAAGAATAGGGGCCAATGGAACGAGCATGGATTTTATCATCTACCAAATGATGAAGTTTCATCAGATACATTATACCTACCGTTACATGCTGATCAAAAAGTTCACCTGTTCTACCATCATACAAACCCACTTGCCCACTCACAGGTAAACCTGCCTCACGTAAACACTCAATTATTTCCTCTTCTTGTGCCCCATCAAAAACAGGTGTAGCCATATGTACACCATCCTGTATGTAAGCAAGTTTGGCCTTGATCTCTTCATCCGAGACACCAGCAAAAATCTGATCATATTCTTTAGAATAGATTTTCTTCAATTTATCTCTTACTACGCTTTTGCCTTTACTGCTTTCCATCAACACTCGTATCTGTTTACCAAGCTCATACGCAGACCAACCAAGATGTGTCTCTAAAATCTGTCCCACATTCATCCTGGAAGGAACACCAAGAGGATTCAAAACTATATCTACTGGTGTACCATCAGCAAAATAAGGCATATCTTCTACAGGAAGTATTACGGAAATCACGCCCTTATTTCCATGGCGACCGGCCACCTTATCGCCCACAGATAGTTTTCGCTTGACAGCCACAAATACCTTTACCAGCTTAATTACCCCGGGCGATAATTCATCGCCGATATCTAACCTCTTTATCCTCTCTTTAAAAAGCTCATCCAATTTTTCTATCTGCTGTCGATGGGTTGATACTATCGATTCCATCTTCTCAATCACTTTCATTTCGGCCTTGATATTCGCTCCCTGCCAACAATCTATAGGAGTATTCTTCAAACATTCATGATCAATAACCTGACCTCTTGCTAATAAAATCTTGCCTGTCCCTGTATGCCTTAAATCTGATTTAAGATGTTTTCCTTCTAACAGAGAAGCCAATTTCTCCAGAGCATTTCTTTCCATAAGCTCGATTTCATCTTTTTTGTCCTTTGATAATTGACTGATCTCTTCAGCTTGAATGGCTTTTGTCCTTTCATCTTTCTCCACGCCTTTACGAGAGAATACCTTCGCATCAATTACTATACCTTCTACACCAGGTGGAACCCGTAACGAACTATCCTTCACATCACCTGCCTTTTCACCAAAAATAGCACGGAGGAGCTTCTCTTCTGGCGACAATTGAGTCTCCCCCTTAGGAGTAATTTTTCCAACCAAAACATCGCCAGGCCTTACTTCAGCACCTAACCGGATAATACCACTTTCATCAAGCTCCTTGAGGGCCTCCTCTCCTGCGTTCGGTATATCCCGAGTAATTTCTTCTTGTCCGAGTTTAGTGTCTCTTGCCAAAATAGAAAATTCTTCTATATGAATAGAGGTAAATACATCTTCCCGTACTAACCTCTCGCTTACTAAAATTGCATCTTCAAAATTATAGCCACCCCAGGAAAGAAATGCTACTGTGACATTCCTTCCTAAAGCAAGTTCACCTTTCTCCATGGCAGGACCATCTGCAATAATTTGTCCCTTTCTAACTTTATCCCCTTTTTTTCCAATTGGCTTCTGATTATAACAGGTGCTCTGGTTCGAGCGTCGAAATTTTAATAACTTGTAAATCTCAACACCATCCTCCTCTCTCTCTGGTCGAATAACTATACGAGAGGCACTCACGCTTTCAACAGTTCCATCTTTCCTAGCTATCGCAGCTACACCTGAGTGCTTTCCTATAACTTTTTCAATCCCTGTTCCAATAAGTGGAGACTTAGGTTGCAAAAGTGGCACGGCCTGCCTCTGCATATTGGAACCCATCAGGGCCCTATTCGCATCATCATGCTCTAAGAAAGGAATTAATGATGCAGCGATACTTACCAACTGGTTTGGAGAAACATCCATATATTTCACTTCTTTAGCAGAGACGAAACAGGCTTCACCACCCTTTCTGGCAGCTACAATATCCCTCACAAAACGATTCTCAGAATCAAGTGGCTCATTAGCTTGAGCGATGGGGTATTCCTTTTCATCCATAGCTGTTAAATACTCTATGTTCGCTGAAACAACACCATCTTCAACTTTCCTGTAGGGTGTTTCTATAAAACCAAAATCGTTTACATGGGAAAAGGTGCTTAAAGAAACAATCAAACCAATATTTGGCCCTTCAGGAGTTTCAATAGGGCATATTCGACCATAGTGACTTGGATGTACATCTCTCACCTCAAATCCGGCCCTCTCCCTGGTTAATCCTCCAGGGCCAAGTGCACTCAAGCGCCTTTTATGAGTTATCTCTGACAGCGGATTAGTTTGGTCCATAAACTGGGACAACTGACTCGATCCAAAAAATTCCTTGATGACAGCTGAAACAGGCTTAGAATTAATTAAATCACGAGGCATTAATGCATCAACATCTTGCAGGCTCATTCTCTCTTTAATTGCCCTTTGCATCCTAATCAGTCCAACCCTATATCCTTCTTCTAATAAT
>JAFDHR010000083.1 GCA_019308645.1 Deltaproteobacteria bacterium | reverse complement strand
GTCATTGGTCATTGGTTAAATCTGGAACTTACCGGCTATTAGACTTATTTACAAGTGATCCGTCTCAGGCGTAACTATCGACTAATGACATTCACTATATCTTTGGAGGAAAGCATGAATACATACAACGGAAGGAAAAGGGTTAAGGCTGCATTTAAAAGAGAGTATGCCGATGTAGTTCCAGCATATCCTATATTAGGCCAGTTTACCTCACAGCTGACTGGCATTAGTATAAAAGAGTTTCTTACAGACAAACAGAAACTTGCCGACTCAGAGATAGCCGCCTATGAGAGATACAGGCCTGACATTATTGTAGTCATGGGAAATTTGCTCATGGAGGCAGAGGCCATGGGAAATGAGCTTAAATTCCCAGAGAATGGAATGTGTATATCCAAAAAGCTGGCTCTCGAAGATAAAGGAAAATTGAATAGCCTCTCCGTACCTGACCCTTATAAAGACGGAAGGCTGCCTGATTATATGGAATCATGTAAGATGATAAAGGATGCTGTAACTGATTCTAGCGTTGGGGCAGTTATTGCCGGGCCATGGACTATTGCCATTAATCTAAGGGGTGCCAGTGAACTGATAAGGGATGCAATGAAAGACCCTGCCTACGTTCATGAACTGATGGGATTAACCACAGAGGTGGCTATCCGGTTTGGATTGGCAATCCCTTCAACTGGAGCAGGTATGAGTTATTCAGAGGCACCAGCCTCGACTAGCCTTATCTCTCCAAAGATGTATAGGGAGTTTGTTTTGCCATATCACAAAAAGGCAATAGGGAGATTGAAGGAGGAACGCATTGGCTGCACCTTGCATATCTGAGGCTATGCAGACCCCATCCTGGAAGAGATGGTAGAAACAGGAGCAGCGGCAATAAGTGTTGATGAGCCTACAAATCTGGCCAAGGCAGTTGAGGTTGCAAGAGGGAAGGCTGTTGTTATTGGCAATGTAGGTACAAATCTATTTTTATCAGATAACAAGGATGATATGGAAAGGGCGGTTAAAGACTGTATTGATATGGCTGCCCCTGATAGTGGCTTCATCCTCGCCTCTGGGTGTGAAGTTCCAGGGATTGCACCACCAGAAAAAATCCAGTGGTTCATGGATGCTGCCAGAAAATTCGGGAAATACTAATAGGAGGAATTCTATCATATGTTTATTTTAGATAGAGAACAGAAGGTTTGTGAGATAGGAGGGGTAAAATTCGGCGGGCAGCCAGGGGAGTACCCCACAGTGATTGTCCCTTCAATTTTCCAAAAAGGAGACAAGGTCTTTGAGGGAGCAAAGCGAAAGGAGGGTTTTAACGAGAAGCGCGCTGAAGAACTTCTGAAGACGACGGATAAACTGTCTCAAGAGACGGGAATACCATGTATGGCCGATATAGTAGCCAATACAGGTGCGGAATTTAAAATATATATCGACTTCGTGACAAGTGTAAGCGACATGCCCTTTTGTATTGATGCCTGGGTCATGCAACCCAAGCTGGAAGGAGCGAAATACTGTGCGGACAAAGGATTGCTGGACCGAATGTTTTATAACAGCCTGACTATCTGGGAAAAGGAGATAGAGAAAGAGATCAAAGAGATTGCCAATATCGGTGTAAAACATGTCCTTTTGGTTGCCTTCAACCAAGAGGATCAGATGCCTTCAGGTAGGATTACGGGAACACAGAAACTGTTGGATGTCATAGAAAAGGTAGGTGTTGAGTTTAAAAGTATTTTTGTAGATACATCGGTTATGAATGGACCAGCGACTGCCATCTGTTCAATGGCAAACAGGCTCATTAAAGAAAAGTGGGGATTTCCATGTGCAAGTGCCCCTTCAAACGGTTCTTACATGTGGAAAGCGGCAAAGGAAATGTGGGGATTTAAGGGATGGGCTGGAGCAGATGCCGCCTTGGAGGGTATGGCTGCGATCATGTATCACGATATGATCTTCTCTGGTCCCATGGCTGGTTCAGGCAGGATCCTTCCTGCATTGGCCATGGCCGATGCCTTTACAGCCACATTTGTCTTTGCGGAAACAAAAAAGCTTCCTGCAGTGGAAACTCATCCCTTAAATAAACTTTTCCCAGATTTTGTAGGACAGCTCAAGGGAATGTAAGTGAATGGTAACAATTCACCATAGGATAAATAGATGAACTATTACAGCAAAGGAGGTTGGTAATGGCTTCGGAAGAGAGAACCAAGGAAATATTGAAAGAAATTCGTGAGGCATTGATAAACTACGATGAGGACAAGGTTGTAGAGTGGTCTAAGATTGCCATAGACGAAGGCGTAGACCCCTTCGTCGCAACCATGGATGGTCTGGCAGATGCAATGATAGAGGTAGGCGAGCTATATAACAAAAAGGAATACTTTGTCCCGGAACTCCTGATGTGTTCCGATGCACTATATGCTGGGCTGGACATCCTGAAGCCAGCCATTGAGGCCTCAGGAAGAAAACCTGAGGCGAAAGGTTCCATAGTCCTCGGTGTGGTCGAGGGCGATGTTCATGACATCGGCAAAAACCTCATCAAGATGATGTTTGATGTGGCTGGGTGGACCGTTTATGACTTGGGAAAGGATGTACCACTTGATAAGTTCGTTGAGGAACAAATAAGGACTGATTCTGATATCGTGGGTCTCTCAGCCTTAATGACGACCAGCATGATAGCTATGCCAGAAATTGTAAAGAAGTTAAAGGAAAAAAATCCGAACGTCCGCATTATGCTTGGCGGTGCTCCAGTAACCCCAGAGCTCGTGGAAAAGTACGGCGCTGACGGCTACGCCAAGAGTGCCGGGACTGCGGTTGATGAGGCAATTAGATTGATTAAAATGCTAAGAGAAGAGGAGATGGGAAAGTAACAGTATCCCCAGAGCCTCAGAACATGATTAGCCAGTCATCAAAGATATAATAGCCAAGTGAGAAAGGAAGAGATTTATGCCAGGTGACGAAAACGAAGGATGTTTGGTCATTTTTCAACCATCAGGGTGCAGAGGATACATTAACAAAGGGAAGACCCTCAAGGAGGCTTCCATAGCGCTGGGTGTAGATATAGAAGGCGTCTGCGGAGAGAAGGCCATCTGTGGTACGTGCAAGGTTAAGGTTGAGGAGGGAGAATTCGAGAAATACGGCATTAAATCAAATAGAGACCACCTTTCTCCGATGGGTCCGTCAGAAAGGAAATTTTTCAATCTCCAGCAAGAGCAGGACGGCTACCGGCTGGCCTGTCAAACACAGATCCTGGGTGATGTGGTGATCTTTGTGCCAGAGGAGAGTCGTATGGGGAAGCAGGTCGTGCGCAAGGCAGCCACAGCAAGGCCAATCAAACTGAAACCGGCGGTAAAAAAGTACTACGTTGAGCTAACAAAGGCTACCCTGGATGATACCCTTGGCGACTGGGAGCGTCTTAAGACTGAACTTAATAAAAGGTTCAAGCTGAGAAATCTAACCATTGACTATCAGGTGCTTCTGGACTTACAAAACTCTGTGCGCGATGGTGATTGGAAGGTGACTGTATCAGTTTGGCAGGGAAAGGAAATTATCAAGATAGAACCAGGGAATGTGGAAAAGGGTTACGGCCTTGCAGTAGATGTCGGCACCTCCACAGTGGCTGGCTACCTCTGCGATCTGACCGATGGCACTGTAGTAGTGACCGCTTCTATGATGAATCCACAAGTGGTATATGGCGAAGATGTCATGTCCCGCATCAGTTTCACCATGACTAACCCAGAAGGACTTGAGATCTTGAGCAAGGCAATTCTTGATGGTCTGAATGGAATCGTGGCAGAGGTAGCTGCTACAGCCGGCATTAAGCGCCAGGATATTATTGATATGTCCATAGTAGGTAACACCTGCATGCACCATATTTTCTTAAACATCGATCCAAAATATATTGGGCGGTCTCCTTTCCCTCCATCATTACACCACTCCCTGGATATCAAAGCCCGCGACTTTGGGCTCAAGATGCCTCCAGAAGTTGAAACTGGCGACAAAGGGGGTTATCCACCCTGCCAGGTTAAATGCCCTGCAGGGGTAAATGCGCAGGATTTTTTGTACCTCATTGCTCAGGGCAAGTTCATGGATGCCCTTGAGATAGTAAGGCTGGCCTTTCCCTTTGCAGGGGTCTGTGGGCGTGTCTGCACCCATCCCTGTGAGACAGTGTGTGAAAGAAGGGACGTTGATGAGCCATTGTCCATCCGTGCCCTACACCGCTTTGTAGCTGACTACGAGCTCGGGAAAGGGAGAGAAAAAGCAATCCCAATAGAGAAAACAAAAGAGGAAAGGATAGCTATAATCGGCTCCGGACCATCCGGGCTGGCCTGTGCCTATGATTTAATTAAAAGGGGATACCCGGTTACCGTGTTCGAGGCTGCTCCCGAGATCGGTGGCATGATGCGCTATGGTATTCCTGAATATAGACTTCCCAGGCAGATACTGGACAACGAGATCGCCCTTATTGAGGAGTTAGGTGTAGAGATAAAAACAAATGCCACAGTTAAAAGCTTAGGGGATATCTTTGAGCAGGGGTATAAAGCGGTCTTTCTGGCTACCGGAGCCTGGACAAGCCAGAAGCTGGGCATTCCTGGGGAAGACGCCGGGTGTGTAATCTATGCCCTTGATTTTCTGAATAAGGTGAATTGTGGGGAAAAGGTCGAGCTAAGAGATATAGTGGCGGTTATTGGGGGCGGCAGTGTGGCTATTGATGCTGCCAGGCTATCCTTACGCCTTGGAGCCAAAGAAGTTCATCTCATTTGTTTAGAGTCCACAGATCTTACATCTAAAGACAGGATGCCGGCTCAGGATTTGGAGATCGAACAGGCCGGGGAAGAGGGAGTAATTATCCATCCTTGCCTGGGTATAAAGAAGATTTTGACTGAAGAAGGCAAGATCCTTGGTTTGGAGACTGTTATTTGCAGTAGTGTTATTGATTCGGAGGGTAGGTTCGCTCCGGAGTTTGCCGAAGGTCCGGCACCCTTTATAGCAGCCGATACAGTGATAGTTGCCATAGGTCAGAGACCAGTTGAGACAGACTTTGCCGAAATGGATAAGGCGCCATCTGGAACAATCAAGGTGGATGAGACTACCTTAGAGACAAATATCAAAGGCGTATTTGCTGGCGGTGATGTGGTTTCTGGTCCGGCTAATATTATTAGCGCTGTTGCTGCCGGCAAGGAAGCAGCCATATCCATTGAACTTTACCTTGCAGGAATGGACTTAAAGGAATCCAGACCAACTCCACTTAAGGCAATAGAAGAGGTACCAAAGGAGGGTGTGGAGAAAGAGGAAAGAAAGGTTGTGCCCGTGCTTGAACCGGCAAAACGGGAGAGTTTTGCTGAGGTCGAGTTAGGCTTTGATGAGCAAATGGCTACCCAGGAATCTATGCGCTGTCTACACTGTGGCATTTATGCGCAAAAGGAAATCTCTGAGATCGCTGAGACCCGTGAGTTGGGTATCAAGATATCCCCAGGGGCTTACGTCCATGTCCTTCCTATTGAGGCAGGATTTGTAGGGGCCGACAATGTGGGAGTGCTCATTGCTGAGGAGCCATACAAAAAAGACGAGATCCAGCTTGTCATCGATATTGGCACTAATGGCGAGTTAATCATGGGGAATCGAGAAAGGCTCATCTCGGCATCATGTGCCACTGGGCCTGCCTTTGAGGGCGCAGAGTTGAAATACGGCATGCGTGCTGCCCCAGGGGCTATTGAAAAGATAGAGATAGATAAAGATACCAAGGAGGTGCGTTTCAAGATTATTGACGAGGAGCGCTGGAATACAGAGATTGAAGCGGAGGAAGTCGGAGCCAAGGGAATTTGTGGCTCAGGGATAATTGATGCTATACCTCAACTTTTCCTGGCGGGAATTATTGATAAAACAGGGCGTCTTAAAAAGGATGTGTCGACCCCTCGCCTGCGTGAAACTGACGGTCACTTAGAATTCGTGATCGCCTGGGCAAACGAGACATCGATCGGCCAGGATATTGTAGTCTGCCAGGACGATATAAGGGCCATACAGCTTGGCAAAGGTGCAATGTACGCCGGGAGCAAAATCCTGATGCAAACACTGGGTGTAGATAAACTGGATAAGGTCATTTTAGCCGGTGCCTTTGGCAGTTACATAGACAAGCAATCGGCAGCTATACTGGGGATGTTCCCTGATTGCAAGCCAGACAAGGTTTATTCTGTGGGTAATGCCGCTGGTGATGGGGCGCGCATGGCTCTCCTTAATGTAGACAAAAGGAAAGAAGCCGATAAATTTGCCAGACAGGTGGAATACATAGAACTAACTGTGGCGCCTGAATTTGAAACTACTTTCGTCAAGTCTATGTGGATACCTCATATGAAGGATGACTTTCCTAACCTAAGACACCTTCTCACAGAAAAGAAGGAAACAACCGATAGAGACGTAGTACAGCAATTACAAAAAACAAGAGGGGAAACATTATGAAAACAGAGCTTAATCCCAGAGAGCGAGTGCTTAGATTTTTTCGTAAGGAAGAGATAGATCGTGTTCCTGTCTTCAGTGGCATGGGGAATGTAACGGTACATGGTCTTGAAAAATATGGCTGGAAATTTGCGGACATCCATGTGGACGCACACAAGATGGCGGGCATGGCTGCATCCACTTTCCAACTCTTTGACTTCGAGTGCGCAGTAGTCCCCTTTGATATGGGTGTCGAGGCCGAAGTACTGGGCGCAGGGGTCAACTTTTACGCTGCTCACACCGATGTTGTTTATCCCACCATATCCAAGAAGGTGGCGGAAAAGGTAGAAGATCTTGATCTTCGGGTACCACCGGATTTAGCCAAGGCTGGAAGGATACCGTTAGTAATTGAGGCAATCCGGCTCCTAAAGGAGGAGGTGGGTGACCAGGTAGCAATAGGGGCCTGGGTATTAGGACCTTATACCTTGGCCGGGCAGATCGTAGACATCGGAGATCTGGCCAAGATGGCCTTTAAAAAAACAGATATGGTTCATGAGTTACTGAACACTTTGGCTGATGTTCTCATCGAGATCTCGAGGATTTACAGGAGTGCCGGCGCCGACTATATGACCATACGTGAGATGGGAGCCGGGCCGGACATATTGAGTCCGCGTATCTTTAAAACATTAATACGGCCTCATCTCGAGCAGGTCTTCGCCGCCATAGAGTCGCCCAAGATCCTGCACATATGCGGCAGTACAGATAGCATTATTGAAGAAATGGCCCTGTGTGGTGCAGATGCCGTAAGTGTTGACCAGAAGAACAACGCTGCTGAATCCAGAAAAAAGATAGGCAGTGAACTGCTGCTTTTGGGTAATTTTGACCCTTATGGCCCCATGGTTCAAATGGATGCCGCCCAAGTCGAGCAGGTCGTCAAGAAATGTATTGATGACGGGGTGGATGCGATCTGGCCAGGTTGTGATTTCTGGCCGGAAGTGAAGAAGGAGAACATGGAGGCGCTAGTAGCAGCAACACAGAAATATGGTAAGCTTAGATAATTGCCGTTAAGTTTTATTTTCACTGCTTGAATAGTCCTTCTTTTTTTCCTTGACTGCTAAATATGATTCAGTATATAAACACAAATCAAAAAATAAATATTATTTAGTTACTAAATTTAATTCAGATAGCTGTATCATTCTCCATGACCATCAAAGAAAGAAAAGAACGTGAAAAGGAGATGCGCCGCCTACAGATCCTAGATGCCGCTAAAAAGGTCTTTGCGTCAAAGGGATTTTGTGATGCAACCGTGGATGAAATTGCCCAAGAAGCGGAGTTGAGCCCGGCTACCTTATACCTTTACTTCAAGAATAAGGATGAACTACATGCGGTTCTTCACATAAAAATACTACAGATCCTTATTGAAAAGATTGAAAATGCCTATCATCAAGACGAGTTAAACCCTGAAGAAAAAATTAAGGCCCTGGCAAAAGCCCTGTATGAGGTTTATAAGAGCGATCCCCTGATTCTTATAGACATACTGCAATCTCAATCGAGTGAGTCAATCAGGAAACTATCACCCAAAATCTTGTCCCAAATCAAACATTATGGGGGGAATACCATAAGAACCATAGCCAATATTTTTGAAGATGGTATCCGGGAAGAAGTTTTTCTGAATCGTGACCCTATTGCCTTGGCCGATATTGTGTGGGGGCTTTTTACCGGAGTCGTGCTATGGGAAGAAACTAAAAAGGGTCTTGATCCTAAAAAGGATTTTTTAAAGCCTACGTTGGAACTGGGTATTGAAATTATCAGCCGAGGCGTCAAAAAGAATTGAAGTATTAGTTCAGCCACAAAGTCACGAAGACACTAAGATTCTAAAATGATTCATTATTTCTTATGCACATTAAAAGGTAATATCTGTAAATTTTTTGGGAATTAATCTTCCTTGTTCTTATAAGATTTTGAAATTCATATCTTTCCTTCGTGACTTAGTGCCTTAGTGGCTGAACTGTTACGAATTGAAGAATGTTGTAAAGCTTATTCAGGAATTA